>CAZKVD010000070.1:0-8564 GCA_964556145.1 uncultured Bifidobacterium sp.
CACCGAGCGTGGCACCAAACACCGAGACGATGATGGCTTCCCACCGCACCGAGCGCTTCAGTTGTCGGCGAGTCATGCCGACGGCGCGAAGCAGCCCGAACTCGCGCGTGCGTTCAAAGACCGACAGAGCCATCGTGTTGGCGATGCCGAGGACCGCGATCGAAATCGCGAAGATGAGAAGCGAGTAGACGATGAAGAGCAACTGGTTCAGCTGGTCTTCTTGGCTCTTCTGAAACTCCACTCTGTCCTGCACCTCGGCGCTGGGGAATTCCTCGGCCACCTTTTCGACCGCGGCCCGTGCGGTATCGGCGTCGACACCCTCGGCAATCTTCGCGCCGATGAAGAAGTCGAGAGGTGGGGCAGTGGATGCTTCTTTCAGGGTGTCGATGCTGACGAGCCAGTTGCCGACGATGGAGGAATCGCCATAAACGGCACCGACGCGCAAACTGGTGACCTTGCCGTTCTGCCACGTCATGTCGATGGTGTCACCAACACCGATACCGAGATCGCGTGCCGGGTCTTTGTGAATCAACACCGCGCCGTCGGCGATCGAAGCGAAGTCACCACTTTGGATGTCGGCGTCGACAAGTTCACCCATCGAAGGGTCGACCGCGCCGATCGACTTCGACTCGCCGGCGACCTGTGCATTTGCTGCACGGAACGGTGACACCGCCGACAGTTCGGGCAGCTGGGCGAGCTTGTCGGCGAATGCCGCCGGAAGCCCCTGGAACCCGGAGTTCGTCACGTAGAAGTCGGCGGTGATTGAAGTTCCGAGCGCCTTGCGAAGTGATGCCTGAACGGAGGCGGCAACGACGGCGATGGTGCTGACGAGAGCCAGGCCGATCATCAGCGCCGACGCCGTCGAGGCCGTACGTCGCGGAGTTCGTTGTGCATTCCGGCTGGCGATGCGTCCCGGGGTCTTGCGGTTCATCGACAAGCCGGGGAGGGGCAACAGGTTGCTGACGATTCGGCTGACGGGCGCGGCCACCGACTGCGAGAGGCTGGCGACACCGAGGAAGATCATCAACGCACCGAGCGCCGACGCAGCGAGAATGCCGACCGTGCCGCCGGGCTGGGCAAAGAGACCGACAACGAACAGCACGATGCCGATTGTCAGGGTTGCGCCTGCGAGGACGAGACGCTTGTTGCGCTGAAGGCTCGAGAACCCGACTTCGGGACGCATTGCGGCAACGGGGGGAATTCGTCCGGCACGGGCAGCGGGAACAAAGGCAGCGACAAGCGTGACTCCGACACCGACCACCAATGAGACCGCGATTGTGCGGGCCGAAATCACGGTGGAGGCCGAGGGGAACGCGGCACCCGTGGCGTTGAAGAGGGCGGTGATGCCCTTGGAGACCAGAACACCACCGGCGATGCCGAGTGCCGTGGCGAGGAGACCGATGATTCCCGACTCGCCGAGGATCATGAGACGAATCTGGCGAATATCGGCTCCGATGGCACGCAGGAGGGCGAGCTCGCGCAGGCGTTGGCTGACGATGATGGCAAAGGTATTGAAAATGAGGAATGCGCTGACGAAGAGTGAGATGGCGGCGAAGCCCAGCAACACCTTGCCGAAGATGTCGATGATGTCGTTGATCGCACCGGCGGTTTCCTCGGCCGATTGGTCGCCCGTGATGACTTCGTAGGGCGATGAGTCGGCGGTCGCGCCGATTGCCGCTGCGACCGCGGATTGAACGTCGTCGCGCGATGCACCGTCGGCGACACCCATGTAGATCGAATCAACGAGACCGTTGACGCCGAGGAAGTCGTCGGCTGTTGCGGGGTCGAACGCGCTGACGCTGGCACCGCCCCCACCTTCTGTCGTCTTTGTTCCCGTGAGGCCGACGAGCACGAAGTCGCCGCTGCCGTTCGGACCCACGATGGGCACCGTCTCGCCGATCTCGTACCCCGCGCGCTCGGCGGACTTCTTGTCGATGGCGACTTCACCCGGCCCACGTGCCTCGCGGCCCTCGAGCACGAGACGACCGTCAAGGCCCTCGCTTCCGTACCACGCAATTCCGAACGATGGCCCCGAGGTTTGCAGTGGCTTGCCGTTCTTCTTGATGATCGTCGCTTGTCTCAGAATGTTGACCTCGACGCGGTCGACGCCCGGGACCGCACTGATGACCGAAACCAAGGAGTCGGGAACGGGATCGCGCTGTGCCGTGGCCTCGTCGCCAAAGGCGATGCGCGAACGCACTTCGAGGTCGACATCGCCCTGCAGTTCGTCGAAGAGTCCGTTGATCGCACCCTTCACGCTGTCGGTGAGCATGAATGCACCCGACACGAATGCAACACCGAGGACGATGGCGAATGCCGTGAGAAGGACACGGAACTTGCGGGCGAGTACGCCGCGAACAGTGAGTCGAAGAATGGGGGAGGACATGGGTGTCAGGCCAGGCGCTTCATGCGGTCGAGCACGCGCTCGGCCGTTG
Source organism: uncultured Bifidobacterium sp. (assembly GCA_964556145.1). Lineage (GTDB taxonomy): Bacteria > Actinomycetota > Acidimicrobiia > Acidimicrobiales > Ilumatobacteraceae > F1-20-MAGs119. The sequence goes on from CAZKVD010000070.1 coordinate 2,436, forward strand.
GTTCGTCGATCTCGTCGACGACCTTTCCGTCGGCGAGAAAGATCACACGGTCGGCGTACGACGCGGCGTTCGGGTCGTGGGTGACCATGACGATGGTCTGGCCGAACTCCTTGACGGCGCGACGCATGAATCCAAGGACGTCGGAACTCGACTTGCTGTCGAGGTTGCCCGTGGGTTCGTCGGCGAAGATGATTTTCGGCTTGCTGGCGAGCGCACGCGCAACGGCGACACGCTGCTGCTGCCCGCCCGACAATTCGGCCGGCTTGTGGTCGAGTCGATCGCGCAGGCCGACCGCGTCGATGACCCTGTCGACCCACGAGACATCGGGTTCGGTATCACCGAGGTCGAGGGGAAGCTCGATGTTCTCGCGAGCGCTGAGGGTGGGAATGAGGTTGAACGCCTGAAACACGAATCCGACCTGCTCACGGCGCAAATGGGTGAGTTGCCGCTCGTTCAACGACGACAGGTCGACCTCGCCGATGAAGGCCTTGCCCGCGGTGAGCGAGTCGAGGCCGGCGAGGCAGTGCATGAGAGTGGATTTCCCCGAACCACTGGGGCCCATGATGGCGGTGAACTCGCCCGCGCGGAACTCGACGGTGACCCCGTCGAGGGCACGTACCTCGCTGTCGCCCTTGCCGTAGAACTTCGAAGCATCGATGGAACTTGCTGCTGCCGTGTGGACCTGGGGGGTCGGTGTGGTTGAGTTCACTAGGCTTTTCTACAAGACGAAAGAAGGGGGTGCAACGTGGGTGTTGATCCGTCGGCCAATACACATCTGTATCCATACCTGACGTCTCTCGGCGACAAGGTTGTCGCTGCTTGCCCCGGCCGCACCGCCGACGTGATTGCCCACGCAATTCGCGGCGCACTCGGTCTGTCGCGTCCCGAGGTCGCGAATCTCACCGCGGCGGAATCGATTGTTCACATGATCGCCGAGCAGTTCGTCATCGATGTTCACGGAGTCACCGAAGAGCAGTTCTCGAGCCTCAAGAATCACTACGACGAGCCGCAGATCGTCGCCATGCTCTTCCGTATGGCGCTCACCGACGGACTCGGAAAATTGGAGAAGGTGGCCTGATGTCGTCGATACCCAGACTCGCCCCGGTCGACCCCACCGCACGTTCGGTGTTCGGCTCGATCCTCGCCCATCAGCCGGGCCTCGCTGCCGCATTCGGCGAGCTCTATGCGGAGTTCTGGAATCGGGGCGTGCTCGACCATGCAACGAAGGAAACGTCGCGAATGCGCAATGCGCGCATCACGGATTGTGGTTATTGACGCAATGTCCGCTTCACGGTCGTGGAGCAGCGCAACCTGACGGAAGACGAAGTCGAGCTCATCGACGAGGATTACGAAATATCACAGCTCGGCGAGCGCGCCAAGCTTGCGATTGCATTCGCCGATGCGTTTCTCGGGGCGCAGGGATCGCTCGACGTCGAACTGCAGCAGCGCGTCGATGAGGAATTCAACCCGGCCGAACTTGCGGAACTCGGCATCGGCCTTGCCCTTTTTCACGGCTTCAGCAAGATGCTCATCGTTTCGGGTTGCGAACCCGAGGACATGCCCACGACGGTGTTGTCGGCGCCGGGCAGCAAGCCTGCCTGAGGGCGCTACCAACCGTCGTAGTGGACGACCTCGGCCACGTCCCTGCGTGACACCGGACCCGTCGGTCCGTCGGGATACCCCAAGGGGATCGTCGTGCCGATGAAGACGTCGTCGGGAATTCTCAGGATGCGCCGGATGTCGGCTTCGAACACGCCGTGCAGCGTGGTGAAGGCCGCGCCGAGGCCAAGTGCTCGGGCCGCGACGACGAGGTTTTGGCTTGCCGCATAAACCGCCGAGTACATGAATGTTTCGCGCGGGGCACCGGGTGGATAGACGTTGTGGCCGCAGACGAAGATGATGCACGGGAAATTTCCCATGTTCTCGCCCAGGTTCTTCGCGCCGGCAAGCGTGCGGCGGTCAACGGCGTTGTCCGGCACCGGCATCGAGGCGACGCGATCGGCGAAGGGCTTGAAGAGATCGCCCAGTTGTTTGCGAACCGCTGCATCGGTGACGACGACGAAATCCCAGCATTGGGTGTTGTTCGGACTGCTGGCACGAGTGGCGGCCCACAGGACCTTGTCGAGAAGTTCTTGGGGCACGGGGTCGGTCTTGAAGAAGCGCATCGCACGCGCGGTTCCCATTGCTTCGAAAACGTCCATGCCCCCTATCGTGTCACTTCCTGAGCAGTGCAACGACAAGCACCTGGATGCGTACGACATGGACACCTTCGAAACCGGATTGATTGTTGGGCGGTTTCACCCCCCGCACCTCGGCCATTCGTGGTTCATCACCGAGGCTGCCCGCCGCTGCCGCAACCTCGTGGTGTTCGTGAACACGCGGGAGGGCGAAACGGTTCCCGGCAACCTACGGGCTGGCTGGCTGGCCGATCTGCATCCCGGTGTCATCGTGCGTCAGGTTGCCCACAACCTCGACACCGACTGGAACGACGAAGGCCTGTGGGCGGAGTGGATCGCGCTGTTCCGCCGGCACTGGCCGCACGCGACGGGTCCGCACGCCGTCTTTTCATCCGATGCATACGTGTCGGAACTGGCGCGCCGGCTCGGCGCCGAAGCGGTGGTCGTCGACGAGCAACGCGTCAACGTGCCGATCAGTGCCACCCAGGTACGCAACGACCCACTCAGCAACCTGGGGATGCTGGCCCCCGCGGTGCGTGAGTGGGTCGAAACGAATCACCGACTGTTCAGTCGGTGAGGGTCACTTCTTCTTGTTGGGCTGCGGCAAGACGCGCAGGTAGGGCTTGATCGCCTTCCAACCACCGGGGAAGAGGGTCTTTGCCTCTTCGTCACTGACGGCCGCGCCGATGATGACGTCGTCGCCGTCTTTCCAGTTGGCGGGCGTCGCAACCTTGTAGTTGGCGGTCAACTGAAGCGAGTCGATCACACGGAGAACTTCGTCGAAGTTGCGTCCTGTCGATGCGGGGTAGGTGATGGTGAGCTTGACTTTCTTGTCGGGACCGATGACGAAGACCGATCGCACCGTCAGCGTGTCGTTCGCATTCGGGTGGATCATGTCGTAGAGATCGCTGACCTTGCGGTCGGGGTCGCCGATCATCGGGAAATTCACCGGTGTGCCCTGTGTTTCGCCGATGTCACCCTCCCACTTCACGTGCGAGTCGACCGGGTCGACCGACAGGCCGATCACCTTGACGTTGCGCTTGTCGAACTCGGGCTTGATGCGTGCCACGTAGCCGAGCTCGGTGGTGCACACCGGGGTGAAGTCTTTCGGATGGGAAAAGAGGACGCCCCACGAATCACCCAGCCACTCGTGGAACTTGATGGTTCCCTGCGTGGTCTCTGCGGTGAAGTCGGGTGCGGTATCGCCAAGTCGTAGTGCCATGCGCGGCACGATAACGCTGATTCACCCAATCCCGACAACTTTGGTCGGGATTTATGTCCAGGTAGTTGACATTGTCTAGCAAAAGGTAGACACTGTCAGGTATGAACGTTTCCGACTCCCGTGTCCATGAGCGTCGCTGGCTCATCCTCGCCGTCCTGTGTCTGTCGTTGTTCCTTGTCGTCGTCGACAACCTCATCGTCAATGTCGCGATTCCCACCCTGTCGCGCGAACTGAACGCGGGCACGTCGGCCCTGCAGTGGATCGTCGACTCGTACAGCCTCGTCTTTGCCGGCTTGCTTCTCGCAGCGGGCGGCGTCGGTGATCGCTTCGGCCGGAAGGGCACCCTGCAGATCGGTCTCGTTCTCTTCGCGATCTGTTCGACGTTCGCTGCGTTTTCCGGGTCGACCGGTTCGCTCATCTTCTGGCGCGGCGCAATGGGAATCGGTGCGGCGCTCGTGTTCCCCGCGACGCTTGCGATCGTCACCAACGTGTTCACCGATCCGGTGGAACGGGCCAAGGCAATCGGAGTGTGGTCGGCCGTGTCGGGTGCCGCCGTCGCGTTCGGCCCCGTTGCCGGTGGACTTCTCCTCGAGCATTTCTGGTGGGGTTCGGTCTTCCTCATCAACGTACCGATCGTCGCCGTGGCCCTGTTGCTCGGTGCGCGGTTCGTGCCGACGTCGAAGGATCCTTCGGGTCATCACATCGAGCCGCTCGGTTTCATCCTGTCGATCGCGATGATCGGCTTGCTCGTCTTCACCGTCATCGAGGGGCCACACCGCGGTTGGGCGACGGCGGCGACACTCGGTGGGTTTGCCGCCTCTGCGGCGTTGCTTGCGGCGTTCATCGCATGGGAACTGCGCGTCACCAATCCGTTGCTCGACGTGCGCACGTTCCGCAACGCACGATTCAGCGCCGGGTCGACCGCGATCTTCATCGCCTTCTTCGCGCTGTTCGGTTTCACCTTTCTCGTCACGCAGTACTTCCAATACGTCCGTGGCTATTCCACGCTCAGTTCGGGTCTGCACACCCTGCCCTTCGCCATCGGCGCCGGAATCACCGGCCCGTCGGCCGCACGCCTCGCCCTGCGGTTCGGAACGAAGCGCGTCGTCAGTTGGGGGTTGTTCTCGATGGCGCTCGGTCTCGCGCTCGCTTCGCAGTTCGATCCAGACACCAGCTACTGGGCGTTCGTCGTTCCGTCGATGGTGCTGCTCGCCTCCGGTCTCGGTTGCGTGACATCACCCGCCACGGAGGCCGTGATGGGTTCTGTCACCAGGGAAAAAGCGGGCATCGCCTCGGCGGTGAACGACACCGCCCGTGAAGTCGGCGGAACGCTTGGCGTCGCCGTCGTCGGCAGCGTGTTCGCGTCGCTCTACGGACCAAAAATCCTCGACAACCTCGCCGGGCTGCCGATTCCCAAAGAGGGCCTCGACGCCGCCGAAAGTTCGATGGCCGCCGCACTCATCGTCGCCGAACGCGCACCCGCTGCCGGTCAGGGCGCCATCGTCACCGCGGCCCGCGATGCGTTCATGAGCGGCTGGATGTCCGCGTCACTCGTTGCTGCGGGAATTGCGATCGTGGGAAGCGTGCTGACGCTGGTGTTCCTGCCGAACCGCGCCGCTTCACACGACATCTCTAGCGCAGCGGCCTGATTGCCTCGAGTAATTCCTCGAGGTCGACGCGTACGCCGATCGCATCGGCCCACTTGCGCAGGTAGTCGAAGTCGAGGTCGTTGATCCCGGCGATGTCCAAACAATCGCGCCATTGGCGCTCTGACCGTGTGGTGAGCCGCCAGCGCAACTTCGCCAGGACGATGTCTTCGGCCGTGGTCACCCACGTGTCAACCTCTTCGATTTGCACCCTGACACGCCGCGACAGGCGGCTCGCTGTGAACGGGTCGTTCGGCGATGCCACGAACACGTCGATTTTCTCTGTGGTGTCGAGATCGAGCACGTTGAAGTTTCCACCCGAACGAAGAATGCGACGTGCATCATCGAGGGGAACGTAAATGTGGTCGCCGGTCAGCGATGAAAGCAATTCCTCGATTCGCTCGTGAAGGGCCACTGTGATGATGTCGGTGTCGATTGTGGTGCGCTGGAGACCCCAAACCGTTGCGCCGACCGAGCCGACGACGGCATGCGGCGCGCCAACTCGGTTCAACGCTTCCACCACCGTGGCGAGGGCACGGTTCATCGCAGCGCAGACGCTGCGTCTGTGCGCGCCCCACGAGCGATCAACAATGGTTCAACTGCACGAGCCAGTTCGTCGCCGTACCTGTGGCGAAAGCGTTCGACAGCGAGTTGGGTAGGTGTGGCTTCCGGAAAGCGACGCCTGATGAAGTCTTCTTCGACTTGATGCAGCCAGATCTGCCGCCGTTCCGCAAGTCGCAGCCGATCAGCGACCGACTTCTTGCGGATGGCCTCGATCTGCATCTTCCAGACTTCGAGCGAGGTGTCGGCGGGAACCGCGGCGCACTCGGAAGACATGCGGGCATCGTAGCGAGGGGGTGCTTCCCCCGCGCTCGAACGTCTTGTCGCCGAGAAGACCCAACAGTGATGGTACGAGCATCATTCGGATGAGTGTCGCGTCGAGCAGAACTGCGACGGCGAACGTGATGAACGGATCAGGCGAGCTTCAGGAACATCTTCTGGACGTCGTCGATCGAATAGCCCTCGCGACGTGAGCGTTCGGGGTTGCCGACGCACCAGGTGAGCCCGGCTGCCACGAGGTTGA
>CAZKVD010000071.1:0-8024 GCA_964556145.1 uncultured Bifidobacterium sp.
GGCGCAATGCCTCGTTACGCGGGCAAGGTCACGATCGACGGCGAGGAATTGCCGAATGCCGATCCCCGCGGGGCAATCAAGCGCGGCCTTGCCGCCGTACCGGTGAATCGCGTGCGCAACGGCTTGTTGCCGTTGATGAGCGTGCGGGCAAACCTCACCATCTCGAATGTCGAACGCAACAAGCGCGGCTGGCGACTCAGCCACCGGGACGAAAAGACCGAAGCACAGGATTGGGTGAGTCGCCTCAGTGTCGTCACCGCAGGAACCGAGGCACCCATTTCGACGTTGTCGGGCGGCAACCAACAAAAGGTGATGATGGCGCGCAACTTCCGCCTCGCACCAAAGGTGTTGCTTGTCGATGAGCCCACGCAGGGTGTCGACATCGGTGCCAAGGAAGAGATTCACGCGTTTGTCGACCAAGCCGCCGACAGCAGCGCGGCCGTCGTGGTGTGTTCCACCGACTCGAGCGAACTCGCGCGCGTGTGCGATCGGGTCATGGTGATGTACCGCGGCGAGGTCACCGAAGTGATCACACAAGCCAACGGCCTCACCGCCGAACACATCGACAGGGCCCTCCTCGCAGGGTCGGCTCTGGCCCACTGATTCTGGTAACCGAAAGGAAATACTGGTGACCACCGAAAGCAAAACAGCACCGAAGGCATCCATGCTGACGCGACTGGGCCTCGACAGGTTCAGCGCGATCTACCTGTGGATCGGCTTCATGGTCGTCTTCGGACTCTGGAAGTCCGACACGTTCCTCAGCAGCGCCACGTTCAAGCTGACGCTCGGCGAGAACGTCCCGATCGGCCTTCTTGCCTTGGCGTTCCTCATTCCTCTCGCGACGAACTCCTTCGACCTGTCGATCGGCGCGATGTGTTCGTTGTCGCTGGTTGTGTCGACATGGTTGCAGAACGAAGCGCGAACCGGTGCGGTCACGCCGCGCGACTTCAACATGCCCGGAATCCTGACGGCATTGATCGCGATCGGAGTGTGCGCCCTCGTCGGCTTCTTCTCGGGGTTTGTGGTCGTGAAGCTGAAAGTCAACTCGTTCATCGCCACCCTCGGTGTCAGCCAGTTGATCACCGCGATCGTCCTCAAGACTTCTGACAACCGCCAGATCACCGGTGCCTACTCCGACACCTACATGGAATGGGGCCGTCGCGAGGTATTCGGTCTGCCGATTCTCTTCGTGTACTTCATGATCATTGCGCTCGTCGCGTGGTTCGTACTCGAGCACACACCGGTTGGCCGTTACCTGTTCGCCACCGGCGGCAACGTCGAAGCAGCGCGTCTTGCGGGCGTTCGTACCGATCGCATGATCTGGGGTTCGCTCGTTGCGTCGGCAACAATCGCCGGCCTTGCCGGTGTGATGTTGTCGGCAAAGATCGGATTCTTCTCGTCGTCAACCGGCCCGGGCTATCTCTTCCCCGCGATCGCTGCAGTGTTTTTCGGAGCGTCGCAGTTGTCGCGTCGTCCCAACGTGTGGGGCACCGTGCTCGCGCTGTACGCACTTGCCTTCGGTATCAAGGGTCTTCAGTTGGTTGTCGGCACCGGCTCATTCTGGGTCGAGCCACTTTTCCAGGGAACCACACTCATCATCGCGGTCGCTCTTGCCAGCCAGCAGGGCGTGGCCCGCATTCGCAAGAAGCGGGCGCAGTAAATGGCCGGCAACTACGACGACGTCAGCGTCTTTGCGCTGTCCGACGAGCGCGAAGAGACACTGCTCAACAAGCAAACCGAATGTTGTCTCATGTGGACCACCGATGCGGGCGACCCCGTCGGTGTGTACATGAACTTCGTCTGGGCAAACGGAAGCTTCTGGCTCACCGCCACCAAGCAGCGCGCCCGCATGAAGGCCTACAAGAAGCGCCCGCGCGGTGCAATCGCCATCACCAGTCGTGGCACCGACATCGGCATCAGCCAGGCAATCACCTACAAGGGCGACATCGTGCTGCACGAGTCCGACGAGGTGAAGAAGTGGTTCTACCCGGCGCTTGCGGCGCGCGTACGCCCGGAAAGCGCCGAGCGCCAGGCTGCATTCGTCGAACACCTCGACACGCCCATGCGCATGGTGATCGAGCTCAAGCCCGATGTGCGCATCGGCTTCGACTCCGACGCCATGTTCAAGGGTTCCGCAGTCGGCCCCAGCCGCACGCAGGTCTGACCAAACAAATACCGACGCTGTGCGTCAGATGATGTTCAGCGCGTCGAGAAACTTGGCCGCAACGGCCTCGTCGCCCGTGACCTTGCAGTGCTCGCGCCAGTCGGAACGCTTGGTGCCCCAGTTGATGAACGAGTGACCGTTGCTGCTGACGTCGGCCACCGCACCACCGGTTTTTCCGGGGGTGACGACGATGCCGTCGCCGGCTGGTGTGATGGTCCACGAACCACCACCGGGCCCGGTGAGGGTCAGGGTGATTGGTGCCGACAGCGACTTGCCGAGGTCTGTCTGCATCTGGGGCATGCCCGTGATCATCCAGCCGATGGCCGGTGCGAGGCGCTTGGCGTCGGCGTCGGGAACGTTGTTGCGCTCGATCGGGCCCTCGGGTGCCAACAGGTCGATGCGCAGGTGGCAGTAGTGATCAAAGGCGTAGGCGTCGGCCAGCGCATGCATCGGGTAGGTGCCGAGGTCTGCCAACGGCAGCGGGGTTGACGCGAGGGGCTCTTCTTGCATCGAGGCAAGAACGGCGACGGCCTGGTCGCAGAAAGAAAGGTATTCGTCGAGGATCTGCTGGTTCGTCCAGGCCTTGCGGGGCTCGACCAGCAGGTCCATCATCCGCTCGGCGGGCAGGTTGATCGGTTCGGCCGGGGCGGGGGAGGGGTCGACGGTTTCCTTGTAGTTCGAGCTCATGTGGGCCACGAGGTCGCGGACGCTCCAGCCCTGGCACCCGCTCGGTCGAGCCCATTCCTCATCGGTCAGGGTGCTGATTACCGACTTGACCTCGTCGACGGCCAATTGCAGTGCTGCCAAGCCTTCCTTCGACACGATTCCCCCTCTTGGTTTTCTGCGCGGCCCGTTTCGTGGCCGTGTGACGCACGGCTACTCTACGCAAACGCCCGTCGGTCGGGCGAGGAGAACAGGGGTTTTCGATGGAACTTCAGGGCAAAGTCGCTCTGGTCACTGGCGGAACGCGTGGCATCGGTCGCGCCATCGCCGAGGCCTTCGTGCGCGAAGGCGCAAGTGTCGTCATCAACGGCCGGTCACCCGAAAAGGGCGCCCAGGCATTGAAGGAAATGAACGCCGGCGACAAGGTTCATTTCCTTGCCGGCGACGTGAAGACCCGCGAGGGCTGTGAGGCCCTCGTCAAGGGCACGATCGAGCGCTACGGCAAGATCGACATCCTCGTCAACAACGCGGGTGGCGCAACGGGCCACGCCCCGGTCGTCGACCTCGAGGACTGGGCGATGCAGGACGCACTCGTGTGGAACTTCTGGTCGACCTTCTGGTGCACGCAGTACGCACTGCGCGACATGCTTCCGCGTCAGTGGGGCCGCATCATCAACATCTCGTCGGTCGAGGGCAAGCACGGAAAGCCCGGCGTGTCGATCTACGTGACGGCGAAGCACGCGATCAACGGCTTCACGAAGTCGTGTGCGCAAGAGATCGGTACCCAGGGTGTCACGATCAACTGCATCTGCCCCGGCGCCATCGAAACCGACATCATGAAAGACGAAGGCCCGGCCGCCGCACAGGCAATGGGACTCACCTATCAGGGTCTGCTCGATTGGTTCGCCAGCGAGGCGGCCATCAAGCGTCTGAACACCGTCGAAGAAGTCGCCGTCGTCGCGACGCTCCTCGCGTCCGAAGCTGGCGGCGGCATGACGGGAACGATGTACTCCGTCGACGGCGGCACGGCCGCGTACTGATCCGACAAGAACTGAACCGGGAAACAAGGGACAAGGAACGAATCATGGGAAAGCTCGACGGAAAAGTTGCAGCAATCACGGGTGGCACACGCAGTATCGGACGTGGAATGGCCGAGGCCTTCCTGCGCGAGGGAGCCAAGGTCGTCGTCAACGGTCGCGATGCCGCCAAGGCTGAGCAGGCATTGAAGGAAATGGGCGGCGGACCGAACGTCGCGTTCTTCGCCGGAGACGCAATGGTGCAGTCGACCGCCGATGGCATCGTCGACTTCGCAATCGAGAAGTTCGGCAAGCTCGACATCATGTGCTTGAACTCGGGTGGTGTACAGAACACCGCTCCGGTGCACCTGATGACCAACGAAGAGTGGGCACTCGAGATGGACTGGAACCTGAACTCGGTGTTCTGGGGCATGCGCAAGGCGCTCAACCACATGATCCCGCGCCAGACCGGCCGCATCATCGTGACCTCGTCGGTCGAGGGCAAGCTCGGCAAGCCCGGCATCCCCGGCTACGCCGCATCGAAGCACGCAGTTCTCGGCCTCATGAAGGCAGCGGCAAAGGAAGTCGGCACGCTCGGCATCACCGTGAACGCGATTCTTCCCGGTCTCATCGAAACCGACATCGTGCGCGAAACCGGTCCGGAGAGCGCAAAGATGATGGGCGTCGAAACGTACGAAGGTCTCCTCGAGATGTTCGCCCAAGAAGCTGCGATCAAGCGCCTCAACACCGTCGAGGAAGTCGCCGCAGCCGCGGTGATGCTGGCCTCTGACGCCGCGTCGGGTATCACCGGCACGTCGTGGGCCGTCGACGGCGGCACCCTCCCCTACTAAAGGGTTCTCGGCGCAATACGGCTCGCTTTTTGCGCCTTTTTGCGCCGAGAAACGCACCCGTTCTGCCTCGGACTCGTCGAACGCCACTCATTAGCGTTTGATTTGTCGCGCCCGGGTGCGCGCGGTTCGAGGAGGGGTCCATGTCGAAGTACTTGTCGCTGTTCCAGCCCATCAAGGTGGGCCAGCTCAACCTGACGCACCGGCTCATGGTGCCGCCGCACTCGGCGGGTGCAAGCAACTTCATGGGCAACGACGAACAGTTCCAGAAGTTCGTTCAGTACTACGTCGCCCGCGTGAAGGGCGGTAACGAGTGGGTCGGCGGCGGGCCGGTGTTCGTGAAGAACCCGCTTCCGCTCGGCTTCGAACCAACCGGCGTTGGCGCAAACGGCCCGGGACACTTCCGCAACCCGTTGTATCCCGACCGCGTGAAGCGAATGATGGACGCCATTCACGAAGCGGGCGGATACGGCACGGTGCAGATGGTGTTGCAAGGCGGCAAGCCGTTGTCACCGTCGCAGGAACCCAGTGGTTATGCGGACTTCAAGATTCCCCACGCAATGGATCGCGACGAGATCGCGTGGATGATCAAGGAGTACGGCGAGTCGGCAGCGATTGCCATTGGCCAAGGTGTCGATGTCATCGAACTTCATGCCAACCACGACGACCTCTTGCAGTGGTTCCTGTCACCAAAGACGAACAAGCGCACCGATGAATACGGCGGCGACGAAGAAGGTCGGCGCAAGTTCCTGAAGGACGTCGTCGATTCGATCCGCGCGCACCAGCCGCGCAACGTCACGCTGGGCCTGCGTCTGTGCATCGACGAACTGCTCGACGGCGGTTACGACGTCAACTACTGCCGCTATCTCTTGGAGAAGTTCACCGAGGACGGAACGGTCGACTATTTCTCGCTCGACGTCGGCAACAACTGGGGTGTGCCGTCCTACATTCAACTCGGCGCGCACCCCGAAGGCCACTGGGCCGACATGTGTGGCGAGGCCAAGAAGGGTACGCATCTTCCCGTCATCTACGTCGGTCGAGTGACCTCGCCCGAGAAAGCCGCCGAGATCATCGACAAGGGCCAAGCTGACATCGTCGGCATGGTGCGCGCGAACATCGCCGACAGCAACTTCGTCAACAAAGTGCGCCGCGACCTTGCCCACACGATTCGCCCGTGCGTCGGCCTGAACGACTGCATTCACCGCAGCACGGTCGAGGGACTGGGCTTCGGCTGTGCGGGCAACCCGTTGTCGGGTCGTGAATCCGAAGGCGGCTTGAAGCCACTCGACAAGAAGAAGCGCGTGCTCGTCATCGGTGCGGGCCCCGCCGGCATGGAACTTGCCGGTCTTGCCGCCGAACGCGGCCACGAAGTCACGCTGTGGGAAAAGGCCCCCGAACTGGGCGGACAGATCACGCTGTCTTCGAAAGTGCGGATGAACCGCAACTACGCCAAGTGGGTGCGTTTCCAAGAGTGGCGCCTCGCCGATGCCGGCGTGAAGGTGGAGCTCAACAAAGAGGCCACGCCCGACGAGGTACTGAAATTCGGAGCCGATGCGGTGTGTGTCGCCACCGGTGCCAAGGTTCGAAAGCCCGGAATCGCCGGCGAGAACCTGCCACATGTGCTGACCGTTGCGCAGGTCTTGAACGGTGAGAAGAAGCCGGGCAAGCGGGTTCTCATACTCGCCGAAGACGACCGGCCGTCGCCGCTCACAGTTGCTGAGCACATCGCAGGCCATGGCCACGACGTCACTGTGATGTTTCCGACGATCGCACCCTCGCAACTTGTCGGCTCGTATTCGATCGGGTCGATGATGGCGATGGTGGACGAAGCAGGTGTCAAGGTGAAGACGATGTTCCGTGCCACCGAAATCGGCGAAGGCTGGGTGAAGATCGCACACTCGTACAGCAACCGCGAAGAACGCCTCGACAACGTCGACACCGTCGTCCTCGCCACCGGTAGCTATTCGGAAACCACGTTGTACGACGCACTGAAGGGCAAGCATTCCGAGCTGCACATCCTCGGCGACGCCTATGCACCTCGCCGCTGGACGTTTGCGACCCAGCAGGCCCTCGCCCTCGCCCAAGCCCTCTGACCCTTAGGGTTCTCGGTGTGAAAAGACCCGCTTTTCGCGACACCACACACCGAGATCCTCAACGGGTGTCAGGATGAATCAATGACTACTGGCGAGGCTCCAACACTCGGGAACCGTCGACTCAACAAATCGGTGGTATTAAAGCGGCGGCCCGTCGGGGCGCCGACGCCGGAAGACTTCGACGTGGTCGTTCGCGACCTCGAACCCGTCGTCGAGTCGCACGTAGAAGTCGAGAATCTTGCTGTCTCACTCGACGCCGGATTTCGTCACTGGATGGACGAAGGCAGTGGCGACCATGTGCTGCCGGCGATGGAATTGGGGCAGCCGGTGATGGGCCTGGTGCTGAGTCGAGTCATCGAGTCCCGGCACCAGTCGTTCGAAGTGGGAGACGTCATCGTGTCGCGTCTCGCATGGCAGGAGTACTCACAATTCAACGGCGACTCGCATCACGTCAAGATTCACGTTGACGAAACCCTTGGGCTCGACCTGGGAGTGCACCTGGGAATACTCGGCGACACCGGTCTGTCCGCTTACTTCGGCCTCTTCGACCACGGACACCCGACAGCCGGCGAAACGGTTCTCGTCAGCGCTGCCGCGGGCGCGGTCGGAAATGTGGTGGGGCAGCTCGCGCGAATTCATGGATGTCGAGTCATCGGAATCGTCGGTGACGACGAGAAGGCTCGCTTCTTGGTCGACTCCCTCGGATTCGACGGATGCATCAATCGTCATCGTGATGTTGCCGCACAGTTGAAGGAACTTTGCCCCAACGGTGTCAACGTCTATTTCGACAATGTCGGCGGGCCGATCCTTGAGATCGTGCTTGATCACATCGCATCCGGTGCGCGCATCGTGCTGTGCGGGGCAGTCGCCACATACAACTCATCGGAAAAAATGCCCGGTCCGTCGAACCTGTTTTCTCTCGTGACGAAGAATGCAACGATGACGGGCTTTCTCACCGGCCAGCGTCACGACCATTACGACGAGGCCCGCAGCCGCATCGGTGCCTGGCTCCGAACCGGCCAGCTGCAAAATCTCGAGCACCGACTCCATGGCATCGAAAACGTGGGCCCCGCGTTCTGCGACATGTTCGCTGGGCGAAACCTCGGTAAGACGCTGGTCCAGCTGAAGCCCACTGCACCAGAACCCCGCTAAATCGCGTGGAATCGGCACAAGTTTCTGCAAGGCTGACGCGGTGACAACGGGCAAGGAACTCAAGCAGTCGGACAAGTTGGCCGACGTC
>CAZKVD010000072.1:0-2561 GCA_964556145.1 uncultured Bifidobacterium sp.
GGACGAAATGATCGCCGACTTCAACGCGCGCGTCGCTGCGCAGAATTAATCGATGCACGCTGTCGTCGCCGGTCGCCTGCGGTGCGCATCGTGCGGCACGGTCGTTCCGGTTGCCACGCCGCTGTCGTGGCGCTGCCCCAACGCGGTCGATGGTGACCGTCACCACGTGTTGTTGATCGAAAGTGACGATGCCGGCGGCGACTTCGTGCCCGATCAGTCCGACAATCCCTTTGTTGCATTCCGACGCATGCTGGCCTGGGACGCCTTCGCTGCGTCCACCGGTATGGCCGACGACGATCGCCGCTCCTTCATCGAGCGCACCGATGATCTGGTCGCATCGGTGGCCGGAACCGGATTCCGGTTCACGCCCGTCGCGCGCGAATCGTCGCTCTCCGATGAGCTCGGCTTCGGGGCGGTCGGTGGCGTGTGGGTGAAGGACGAAACACACAACGTGGCGGGTTCGCACAAGGCGCGGCATCTGTTCACCGAATTGCTGCACCTCTTGCTCGCCGAGTCCCGTGGTCTTGTGCCGTGGACTCCGGCCGCACGCCCCGAACTTGCCATCGCATCGTGCGGCAATGCGGCGATCGCGGCATCGACGCTTGCCGCCGCAGTGCGGTGGCCGATCCGTGTGTTCGTTCCGCAGTCGGCCGACGGGGTTGTTGTCGAAGCGTTGACGTCCCTCGGTGCCACGATCGAACGTTGTCCTCGACGTGACGATGATCCGCCCGGTGACCCGTGCGTGCTCCGTTTTCGCGAGCGGGTTGCCGTCGGTGCCGTGCCTTTCGGCGTGCAGGGAACCGAGAACGCGTGGTGTCTCGACGGTGGACGCGTCATCGGTTGGGAGTTTCTCCACCAACTCGGTCGCGACGCGCTCACGCACCTCGTCATCCAGGTGGGTGGGGGAGCCTTCGCCGCGGGAATCGGTGAGGCATTGATGCTTGCGGGCTCGACAACGTCGCTCGTCGCAGTTCAGACCGCCGGTTGTGCGCCGCTCGAGCGCGCATGGCGCATGGCCGCATCAACCGGAGGAGCTGCGAATGCCGGTGCCCGCTGGAGCAAGTGCATGTGGCCGTGGGAATCCGAGCCGACTTCGCTTGCCGACGGAATTCTCGATGACGAAACCTACGACTGGGTCGCCGTCTGCAACGCAATGTCCGCAACACGGGGCTTTCCCGTGGTCGCTCCCGAAAGCGACGTGGTGGCGGCGTACGCGATGGCGCATCGCTGCACAACCATCGACGTGTCACCGACGGGCAGCGCCGGTTTGGCCGGGCTCATCACAATGCGTTCAACCGATGCGATTGCCGGCGATGCCCGGGTGGGCATCGTTTTCAGTGGCATCAGACGTGGCGTGGATCTGCCGACACTTCGTTGAGGCGACCGTTGTCGACGTCGTACACAAAACCGCGCACGTGATCCTTGTACTTGATGAAGGGCGAGTGCAGAAGGCGGCCGATGCTCTGGCGAACGTCGTCGTACGGATCGCGGAAGGACTCGAGCGACCACCAGGGCTTCAGGCCGCTCTCGGCGGCCAGTTCGGCATAGAAGGTCGATTCGTCGACTTTCTGCAGTCCGCAGTCGGTGTGGTGGATCAGCACGATTTCTTTGGTGTCGAGCAGACGCTGCGACAACACCAGTGATCGCACGACGTCGTCGGTGACAACGCCGCCGGCATTTCGGATGATGTGGGCGTCACCGTGGGCGAGGCCCAACATCTGGAAGATGTCCATGCGGCTGTCCATGCAAGCCACCACGGCCAGGTGGCGACGGGGTGCAAGAGGCAAGCCGTGGTCGGCGAACTGAGTGACGAACTTCTCGTTGTTGCCGACAAGTTCGTCGGTGCTCGGTGAGAAGTCTTCTGAAGCCGGCGCGGTCACTGCGTCATTCTGCCTGAAGTGGGCCCCGAACCGAAAAGCCCCACTAACCTCACGCCCATGACGACGTCGATGCCATTCCCGTCCGCTTCGGTTCCCTCTTTCGATGCCGGGTCGGGCGACCCGCGGTTCGACGTGTTCGGCCGCTTGATGAAGAACCGCGTCGTCATGCTGGGTACCGACGTCAATGACGACATGGCCAATCAGATCTGTGCGCAGCTCCTCTATCTCGAGGGTGAAGACCCGAACGCCGACATCTGGCTCTACATCAACAGTCCCGGCGGTTCAATCACCGCAGGAATGGCCATCTACGACACGATGCAGTTCGTCTCGTGCGACATCGCCACCGTGTGCATGGGTCTTGCTGCGTCGATGGGTCAGTTCCTCCTGACCGCGGGAACCCAGGGCAAGCGCTACACGTTGCCGAATGCGCGCATCATGATGCACCAGCCTCTCGCCGGTCTTCGCGGCCAAGCCACCGACATCGCGATTCAGGCCGAGCAGCTGGCTCACATCAAGCGCAAGATGGCCGAACTCACGTCGTTCCACTCGGGCAAGCCGATCGAGCAGATCCAAACCGACAGCGAGCGCGACCGCTGGTTCACGGCCGAAGAGGCCCAGCAGTACGGTCTCGTCGACAAGGTCATTGTGAAGCGGGGGGAAATCCGCTGAGGTCGACGCCGC
>CAZKVD010000072.1:2571-7913 GCA_964556145.1 uncultured Bifidobacterium sp.
TGTCCTGCACCCACTGAAGGGCCCGCGCGGCTGCCTTGTTTGCCTGCAAGGCCTCTTTCGTGAAGGTCTCGACTGCTTCGGCGTTCGCCACGTTCAGTTTCGACGCGCTCTCGAGCACTGACGTCAACTTCGCCCAGTCATCGGCGACGGCGGTCGGTGCCACTTCGCCGATCCGCTGGTACCGCGAGACCAACACGTCGACATCCGACTGAGTGACCGGTGTGGCGCCGAGTCCGGGCATCTCGCGTTCCAGTTGACGACAGAAGTTCGTCGCGGTTCTGTTGGTGTCGCCACATGCCGCGATGCCGATGACGGCAAGCGCGAGGCAAATTGCCGACATTGTCGTACGCCGACACACATGGGGAAGAAGTCGCATGCACGTCACCGACTTCATCTTTTCACAGCGGGTCGAATCCCGTCGGTCAGGAGGCCTCAACGTGTTCGCAAGCATCAATTCGGCGACGTTGTTCGGAATCGAGGGTGCTCCGGTGTCGGTCGAGGTGCACATCGGCACGGGTCTTCCCGGTTTCAGCGTCGTCGGTCTTCCCGACGAGGCTTGTCGTGAATCTCGTGACCGTGTTCGCGCGGCGTTGTTGTCGAGTGGTTTCGAGTGGCCGAACCGCCGTATCACCGTGAACCTTGCGCCGAGCGACCGACGCAAGGGTGGCTCCGGTCTCGACCTTGCACTGGCGATCGGAATCCTCGTGGCCCAGGGCAAAATCGACCAGTTGGCAACCGAAGGAATCGGCTTCGTGGCCGAGCTCGGCCTCGACGGTTCGTTGAAGTCGGTACCGGGAACCGCGCCGCTCGTTGCCGCGATGCGTCAGTTGCACGTGGTCGTGGCCGCGTCGGGCGGACCCGACGCGACGGTTGCCGCACCACGCCGAACAAGTGTTGCCGGCTGTCTCGGCGACGTCGTGCTCGCGCTCCAGCGTCACATCGAATGGCGTGAGCCCGTGCCGCATGTCGGCTTCGCGAATCCCATCCCGACCGCCGACATGGGTGACGTGCGCGGCCAACCCGTTGCACGTCGCGCGGCCGAGGTGGCGGCCGCCGGAGCGCACAACTTGTTGCTGGTCGGTGGGCCGGGCGGTGGCAAGACGATGCTCGCCGAGCGCATCACCGGCCTGCTGCCGGTGCTCGACGGCAACGACGCGCTGACCGCAACGATGATCCGCTCGGCGGCGGGCGAACGTTCGGGCGGCCTCGTGCGCACGCCACCGTTCCGCGCACCGCATCACAGCACGTCGATGATTGCAATGGTGGGTGGCGGCTCGGGCGTCGTGCGACCCGGCGAGGTGTCGTTGGCGCACGGAGGCGTGTTGTTTCTCGACGAAGTCGGAGAGTTCGCACCGACGGTTCTCGACGCGCTCCGCCAGCCACTCGAAAGTGGCGAGGTGCACCTGGCCCGATCGGGAACTGCAGTGACGATGCCCGCAAGGTTTCTGCTCGTCGGGGCAACGAATCCGTGTCCATGCGGCGGGGGCGGTCCCGGTGCGTGCGTGTGCAACGACACGGCCCGTCAGCGCTATTTACGGCGACTCTCGGGACCGTTGCTCGATCGGTTCGATCTTCGCGTTGCGGTCGCAGCGACGTCACCCATCGATCTCGTCGACACCGAACCCGCCGAATCGTCGGCGCTCATCCGTCGTCGTGTCGACGCAGCGCGTGAGGTGGCCGACGCGCGACAGGGAAAAGCGAATTCGCGGTTGTCGAGCGCCGAGCTCGACGAGTTCGCTCCGTTGTCCGTCGCCGCGCGGTCGTTGTTGTTGGCAGAGCTCGAAGCGGGCCGCCTGACGGGCCGTGGCTTTCATCGTGTGCGTCGCGTGGCACGCACGATTGCGGATCTTGCGGGAGACGTCGTGGCCGACGTGGCTGCCGATCATGTGCACGAGGCCATTGCCTTGCGCGCGCGGGTGGGTGCCACGCGATGAACGATCTTCCTGATTGGGCCTACGCGGCGGCGCTCGGTGCCGTCCCGGGCTGTGGTTCCACGATGGCGTTCCGACTTCTCGTTCTGCACGACGCGCCCGACGCCTACGACAGGGCCGTTGACATCGCGCACGCGCAGGGCGCACGCGTCGACGCCGGTCTCGTTGCCGACGTCCACGATCGTTGCGCGGCGGCTGGCGTCGGTGTCTCGTACGTTCGCCAGCCGGGCTTCCCGTTGGTACTGACGGCGAACCCGGCGCCGTGCGGTGTGTTCTTCTTCCGTGGTGATCTCTCGCTCGTGGCGGGGCGACGCGTCGGCATCGTGGGTACGCGCACACCGACACCATCGGGTGTCTACACCGCGCGCGAAATCGCCGAGGGGCTGTCGTTGGCCGACGTTCACGTTGTGTCCGGACTGGCAAAAGGCATCGATGGTGCGGCCCATGACGGCGTTCGTGGTGCAGTCGACGAACAAGGTGCATCGGGTCGCGCGATTGCGGTCGTCGGAAGCGGACTCGATGTGGTGTACCCGCGCGCAAATGCTTCGTTGTGGGAGTGGGTGGGGGAAACGGGTCTGTTGGTCTCGGAGTACCTGCCGGGTGCCACGGCCGAACCCCATCACTTTCCGCGCCGCAACCGCATCATCGCTGCGCTGTCGGAAGTCGTCGTCGTTGTCGAGTCACGCGAATCGGGTGGGTCGATGTCGACGGTTCGTCAGGCAATCGAACGTCAGCGCGACGTGCTTGCAGTTCCGGGTTCTCCCCGCGTCGCCAGTTCGGCGGGCACGAATCTTTTGATCCAACAAGGTTGTGGAGCAGTGACCTGTGCCGCCGACGTTCTGTCGGCGCTCGCGCTCGACCATCGGTACGCCGACGTCCTCGGCCGCGATCAGCGCACGGCACCCGATGCACGTGACGTCGTCGTTCTCGAGGCATGCAGCCACGGACCCGTGACGCTCGACCAGTTGATGCTCGCGACCGGTTGGTCGATCACCGATCTCGCCGTCAGCCTCGGGCGTCTCGAGGCAACGGGATGGGTGATGGAGGAGGCCGGCTGGTGGGAGGCTCTACTGTTGAGACGTGGGCGGCACGCGGGCGAGCGCATTTCGTGACTGGCGCCTCGACGACTTCATCGGGTCGCTGACCTCGGCGTCGGACAACACACGTCTCGCCTACGAAACCGACGTCGTTCAGTTCGCCGAATGGGCGGCCGACAACGGGGCAAAGAAACCGACCACGGTCACCCGCGCCCTCGTCAAGCAGTACCTCGCCCACCTCACCCGCAGCGATCATGCCAAGCGCACGGTCGCCCGCAAACTTGCCGCGCTCCGTCGTTACTTCGGCTGGCTCGTGCGTGAGTCGTCCGAAGGGGCGCGCAAGTTCGCGAATCCCACCGTTGGTGTGCGCTCGCCCCACGGAGAGGGCCGGCTACCGCGCGTCCTCGGGGCAGATCAACTCGACGCGCTGCTGACCGGAAGCCAACTGCAGGGCGACGATCCGCCCTGGCGCCTGGCCCGCGACACCGCGGTGGTCGAGTTGCTGTACGGCAGCGGTTTGCGTGTGAGTGAATTGTGCACGCTGACGCTCGCCAGTCTCGACCTGCGCACCGCCGCAGCCACGGTGTGGGGCAAGGGCTCGAAGGAACGTCGCGTGCCACTCAGCCCACCGTGTCTCGTTGCAGTCGAAGAGTGGATGAAGTTGCGCAGCGAGATCACCGATGTGACGGGAATGGCGTCGCCGATGTTCGTCAACGGACGGGGGAGAGCGCTGACTCCGCGTGACGTACGACGAATTCTCGACCGTCGCGCAATCGATCCAACGCACCCGCACGCTCTGCGCCACACGTTTGCCACTCACTTGCTCGACAACGGTGCCGATCTTCGCGCGGTGCAGGAACTGCTGGGTCACTCCAGTGTCGCCACGACACAGCGTTACACGCACGTCAGCAAGGAGCGACTGCAGTCCGCCTATCTCTCTTCGCACCCGCGAGCCTGAGCAGAACCACATGTGTGCCCCTCCGTTGAACGACCCGACGCTTGCAAGCCGTCCGCGTCGTTACACGCTGGATGGAGCGTGGGCGCACTGGGCCGAAGGCCGTGAACCCCGGGCCCGCGAGTGGCTCGTCGTCAACTATTCGGGTCTGGTGAAGTTCGTTGCCGGCCGTCTCGGTGCAGGTCTGCCCAAATCCGTCGACACCGCCGACCTGGTCAGTGCCGGCGTGTTCGGTCTGATGGATGCGATCGACAAGTTCAATCCCGACCACGGGGTGAAATTCGAAACCTACGCCGTGCCGCGCATTCGCGGGGCGATTCTCGACAGTTTGCGGGCGCTCGACTGGGTGCCGCGGTCGGTGCGTTCGCGGTCGCGTTCGGTGCAGAACGCAATCTCCGAGCTCGAGCACACACTCGGACGTGCACCCAACGAAGAAGAAATCGCCGTCCACCTCGACATCGAGGTCGAGGAACTTCAGAAGTGGCTGTCCGACATTGCTGCCGGCACCGTGGGTCCGCTCGACCACATTGTCGGCGACGCCACTCCGCGCACCGATGGTGCGGATGTTGCGTTGGAGGATCGCTCGATGCGCGACCACATGCGCGCCGAGATCAAGAAACTTCCCGAACGTGAGCGCACCGTTCTCGTTCTCTACTACGACGAGAATCTCACGCTGTCCGAAATCGGCGAGGTTCTCGGAGTCACCGAAAGTCGCGTGTCGCAGATCCACTCGAAGGCGGTTCTGCAGCTTCGATCTCGCCTCGCTGCAGCCGACTACTGAATCGTCGCGGCGATGATTGCCGCGCTCGCAGTCGTGGTGTGTCTCGCCACCCCGGCCGTGGTTCCGGCCGAGGGTCGAGTCGTCGACTGGTTCCGCCGGCCCGTGTGCCCCCGCTGTGCGGGAAACCGCGGCCTCGAGTTCGAAACCTTTCCGGGAACCGCAGTCGTGGCCCCGGTCGGGGGAGAGGTGACGTTTGCCGGATCCGTCGGGGGTGTCGACTACGTGGTCATTGCGTCGGGCGAGGTCGCCGGGCTGAACGTTGTGCTGGGTGGACTTGCCGCTCGCGACGCGCTGGCCGGCGATCGGGTTGCCCCCGGTGCGCGCCTCGGCAGCGCGGGGACGTGGTTGTTCGTCGGTACCCGCGTGGGGCCGCGCCGCGACGGGCGCTATCTCGACCCCGCGCCCTTGCTCGGATTGGGCCGCCGATCCGCGCGCTTGGTGGCTCCGGGGCCTGTCCCCGTTAGTCTTGCCCGTCGGTCGAATTCTCGGATTCAACCGAAACAACAAGAAAGTCATTGCTCGGTTCTCCCACCTGTGGTCGCTTCGGCGCGGGAGCCGGGCCCCTAACCACAGGAGAGGAGATCACCATGGCCGTCGTCACCATGCGACAAATGCTCGAGGCTGGATGCCACTTCGGA
>CAZKVD010000073.1:0-5416 GCA_964556145.1 uncultured Bifidobacterium sp.
GGTCCGCAACGAGGTCGAGGCCTTGATGCTGGAGTACAACCTCATCAAGACGCATCGTCCGCGCTTCAACATTCGACTGCGCGACGACAAGAGCTATCCCTTTCTTGCGATCACCATTGACGAAGAATGGCCGCGCGCAGTAGTCATGCGCGGCCGCAAGCGCAAGGGAACCAGATACTTCGGCCCGTACGCGCATGCCTACGCCATCCGTGAGACCCTCGACCTTCTGCTTCGCACGTTCCCCGTGCGTACGTGCCCGGCGTCAAAGTTCAACGAACACAAACGCCTCGGCCGTCCGTGTCTGTTGTTTCACATCGAGAAGTGTTCGGGGCCTTGTGTTGGTGCCGCCGGTGTCGACGAATACGCGTCGTTCGTTTCGGGACTGACCGACTTCCTGGATGGTAAGACCGACGATGTCGAGACCGCGATCGAGCAACGAATGGCCCGTGCATCGTCGGAACAGGAATATGAACTGGCGGCCCGCCTTCGTGATCGTCTGGCGGCGGTTCGGCGCGCAATGGAACGTCAACAGATCGTGGCCGAGCGGACCGAAGACATCGATGTCATCGGGGTCGCCCAAGACGACCTGGAGGCGTCGGTGCAGGTGTTCTACGTACGTCACGGTCGTGTCGTTGGTCGAAGGGGCTTCATCGTCGACAAGGTCGAGCCGCTGACCGAGTCCGGTCTTGTCGATCGTGTTCTCGAAGAGCTGTATGGGGAAGAGCCTGCCATGGGCTACCCAAAGTCGGTGCTCGTGCCGGTCCTCGGCGCGGATCACGAGACCCACGTTGTTTGGCTTTCGGGTCTGCGGGGTTCGACGGTCGACGTCAGGGTGCCGCAGCGTGGGGACAAGCGGGCCCTCCACGAGACGGTCACGATGAATGCGCGCGAGGAGTTTGCACGTCACCGGATGCGGCGGGCATCGGATCACAACGCTCGCAGCCGAGCCCTCACCGAGCTTCAGCATCACCTCGATCTACCCGAGGCTCCGCTGCGGATCGAGTGTTACGACATGGCTCACCTTCAGGGAACCGACTACGTCGGTTCGATGGTCGTGCTCGAGGACGGTCTGCCTGCCAAACGTGAATATCGTCGATTCAAGGTTCGGGACGTTCCTGGAAACGACGATTACGCCGCGATGCGTGAAGTCCTGACTCGCCGCTTGCGCGCTTACGTCGAAGGTCGCGATGCTGCGCACGAAGAGGTGGGTGACGTTGAGTCGCCTCGCAAACCCGGCAAGTTCTCTTATCCACCGCAGCTACTGCTCGTCGATGGCGGGAAGGGGCAGTTGGGTGTCGCCATGGAAGTGGTGCGCGAGCTCGGCCTCGAAGACGAGATACCTGTCGCTTCACTCGCGAAGCGTTTCGAGGAAGTCTTCGTTCCGGGTCGTCCGGAGCCCGTTGTCATCCCACGCGGCGGTGAGGCAATGTTCATGTTGCAACGGATCCGTGATGAAGCTCACCGATTCGCAAACACGTTCCATCGCGAGCTGCGTGCCAAGCGGATGAAGCGGGGCTTGCTCGACGGTATCCCGGGACTCGGGGACGTGCGCAAGGCGAGACTCGTGAAGGAATTCGGGGGAGTCAAGGGCGTCAAGGAAGCCGGACTGGAAACACTGTTGGCCGTCAGTTGGCTCCCGGAGCCGGTTGCGCGGGCCATCTATGAAAAGGTGAAGGACGATGGCGGAACCAACGTGGAATGAGCATGCCGACTGGTGGATCGATGGTTTCACCGGCGGTGTCGACCCCGAATACGAAGAGCAGATCATCCCCTTGATTCTCAGCGAGACACAGGGTTCGCGGTCCGTTCTCGACATCGGTTGCGGTGAAGGCCAAATCTCGCGTCGGCTCGCAGCAGTTGACGTTTCGCGCCGGGTCGTGGGTGTGGATCCGACTCCACGACAGATCGAGGTGGCCCACGAGCGCGGCGGCAACGTCGAGTACCGCGTTGCCTCGGTTGGTTCACTTCCGTTTGCCGACGGTGAATTCGACACGGTCGTGACGTGTCTGGTTTTCGAACACGTCGATGATCTCGAGGGTGCCGTTCGTGAAGTGGCCCGTGTCCTGGCACCGGGCGGTCGGTTCGTATTCCTCTTGAACCACCCGTTGTTGCAAACGCCGAACAGCGGATGGATCGACGACCAGATTCTCGATCCACCCGAGCAGTACTGGCGCATCGGGGAGTACCTGACGGAAAGAGTAAGTATCGAAGAAGTGGAACCCGGCGTTCGGGTCCGTTTCGTTCATCGTCCGCTCGGGCGGTACCTCAATGCGCTTGCCGGCGTCGGCCTTGTGGTCGAACGCATGTACGAGCCCCCGCCCCCTCCCGGATTTCTCGCGCGTTGCGAGGAGTACGCAATGGCTTCGACCATCCCTCGACTGCTGGCGTTGCGCCTGCGCAAACTCCCTGCCGGTCCGACGTCGCACGGGTAGCCTTCATTCGGTGACGGACGTTCTTGTCATCACGGGCCTGTCGGGTGCCGGACGATCCCAGGCCGCCGACGACCTCGAAGACCTTGGGTGGTTCGTCGTCGACAATCTGCCGACTGCGCTCGTCGAGCAAGTCGTCGACATGGCAAGTCAGCCCGCGGATCCACACCATCAGCTTTGTCTTGTCGTGGGCAACGCCAGTCAGCAGGCGGACATGGTCGGGGTGCTGCGAAACCTGCGTGTTTCGGGCCATCGCGTGCGTGTGCTCTTTCTCGACGCATCAACCGGCTCGCTTGTCAAGAGGTACGGGGCAACACGTCGTCGCCATCCCCTCGATGTCGAGGGTGGCCTTTCGTCGGAGAGCGGGATTGCCGCCGTCATCCAACGTGAACGTGAACTGCTGCAGCCCGTGAAGGCCGAAGCCGATCTGGTGATCGACACTTCCGACCTGACGGTGCATCAGCTGAAGGCAAAGTTGATCGAACTCTTCGGCCCGGCTTCGCCATCCGACATACTCCAGATCGGAATTGTCTCCTTCGGGTTCAAGCACGGTCTTCCTCTCGACGTCGACCTGGTTTTCGATGTCAGATTTTTGCCCAACCCGTACTGGGACGAAGCTCTACGCCCGCTCTCGGGCCTCGACGCCGACGTTCGCGACTACGTGCTTGGTAATCCGTTGGCCGAGGTTTTTCTCGACAAGCTCGAGGACATGCTCGAAACACTTCTCCCGGCATACGTCGGTGAGGGTAAGAGTTACCTCTCGATCGCCATTGGTTGCACGGGTGGGCAACACCGTTCCGTGGCGATTGCCGAACGCCTTGGTGGCTGGTTCGTCGAGAGAGACATGCGTCCCCGATTGACGCACAGGGACCTCGTACGGGGCTAGCCAATACGGGGCGGGCAAGGGTCCGCCACTATTGTCGAGTTTCGACATCGGACCCCCTCGGTGGGGTGGCACAAGGAGCAGGTCAATGACGGTTCGTGTTGGTATCAATGGCTTCGGGCGTATCGGCCGCAACTTTTTTCGAGCCGTTCAGGCCAGTGGCGCCGACATCGAAATCGTCGCGGTGAACGACCTTGGTTCGTTGAAGACCATGGCCCATTTGTTGAAGTACGACTCGGTTCTTGGTGTCCTTCCCAACGACATCTCTGCCACCGACGACGGAATCAAGATTGACGGCAAAACCCTGAAGGTGCTTCAGGTTCGCGATCCCAAGGAGTTGCCATGGAAGGCTCTCGGCGTCGACCTCGTCATCGAGTCGACGGGCATCTTCACCGACCGCGACAAGGCAGCCATGCACCTCGATGCGGGAGCCCCTCTGGTCATTGTTTCCGCTCCGTCGAACGGCGCCGACGCAACGTTCGTCTATGGGGTGAACCACAACGACTTCGACCCCGCCCAACACAAGGTTGTGTCGAACGCCAGTTGCACCACGAACTGTTTCGTCCCCCTGGTCAAGGTTCTCGACGACGCTTTTGGTGTGGAGAACGGCCTCATGACCACGGTTCACGCCTACACCGGCGATCAACAGTTGGTCGACGGCCCGCACAGTGATTTGCGTCGTGCAAGAGGTGCCGCCATCAACATCACCCCAACCAGCACCGGCGCGGCACGCGCAACAAGTCTCGTCATGTCTGCCATGAAGGGCAAGCTCGACGGAACCGCGTTGCGTGTTCCGGTTCCCACAGGTTCGATCACCGACTTCGTTGCCAATTTGAAGAAGCCCGCCACGGTCGAAGAAATCAACGCCGCCTTCAAGGCTGCTGCAAACGGGCCCTTGAAGGGCGTGCTCGAGTACACCGACGCACCGATCGTCTCCAGCGACATCGTCACCAATCCGCATTCGTGCGTGTTCGACAGTGATCTGACGATGTCGATGGGCACGATGGTCAAGGTGCTCGGTTGGTACGACAACGAGTGGGGCTATTCGAACAGACTCGTCGACCTGACCAAGCACATCGCGGCCAAGTTGAAGGCCTGATCGTGTCCCGTCTGCCGGTCCTCGAAGATCTTGGTGATGTCAACGGTCGGCGTGTTCTCGTGCGTACGGATTTCAACGTTCCGATGGAGGGTCCGGACGACGCGCGCGTCATCACCGATGACTTCCGCATCCGGGCCGCGTTGCCGACGATCGAATGGCTGACATCGCGAGGTGCGTCCGTCACCTGTGCCAGCCATTTGGGTCGCCCGAAGGGCACGGCAAATCCAAAGTATTCGATGGAACCGATTCGTCGGCGACTTGCGGAACTCGCCCCTGGTGTCGAATTGCTCGAGAATCTCCGTTTCAATCCCGGCGAAGAGGCAAACAGTGACGACTTCGTCGCCCAACTCGTTTCGGGCTTCGACGCCTACGTGGACGATGCCTTCGGAGCCGCACATCGGTCGCATGCTTCCGTTGTCGGCCCACCGAAGTCGCTGCCGTCCGCGGCCGGTCGACTTCTGCAGCGTGAGGTCGAGATTCTCGGCGGGATGAGAGAGAACCCGAAACGTCCGTTCATCGCGGTCCTCGGCGGGGCGAAGGTGAGCGACAAGCTCGGCGTCATCGAGGCATTGCTTCAGGTGGTCGATGCTCTCGTCATCGGCGGTGGAATGTGTTTCACATTCCTTGCTGCAAAGGGAATGCCCGTGGGTGATTCCATCTGCGAGCTCGATCAGGTGGCGTTTTGTCGGCGTCTTCTCGATGGGCCCAAGCCGATCCATCTTCCCGAGGACATCGTCGGTCTCGATGCAAGCGGCGCCTACGCGACGTTCGGCATTCGTCTTCCCGACGGGGCCAAGGGCCTCGACATCGGCCCCGGCACCGCTGCTGCCTTCAGCGACGTCATCATGGATGCGAGAACCGTGTTCTGGAACGGCCCGATGGGCATGTTCGAAGACTCCCGCTTTGCAAACGGAACCAAGACGGTTGCCCAGGCCGTTGCCGACACCAAGGCGTTCACCGTTGTGGGCGGGGGTGACAGCGCTGCGGCGCTGGCCCAGTTCGGTC
>CAZKVD010000073.1:5426-7525 GCA_964556145.1 uncultured Bifidobacterium sp.
GCGCCGGGCGGGCTCAGGTCCTCCCCGCTGGGCGTCTCGACGATGAGGTCGACCACGTGTCAACCGGCGGCGGAGCATCGCTCGAGTTTCTCGAGTTCGGGGATCTGCCCGGGCTTGCCGCACTAAGGGGAGCACCCAATGTCATCTGATTCCCGAAAGCCACTCATCAGCGGCAACTGGAAGATGCACCTCAACCATTTCGAGGCGATCCAGTTGGTTCAAAAGTTGAACTACCTCGTCACCAAGGATGACTTCGACGCGACCGACGTGTCGATCCATCCACCCTTCACCGACATCCGCAGCGTCCAGACGTTGATCGAGGCCGACGAATTGCGGTTTCTTCTCGGGGCTCAGCATTGTCACTGGGAAGAAAAGGGCGCATTCACCGGTGAGGTGGCGCCGTCGATGCTCGCCAAACTTGCCGTCAAGACGATCATCGTTGGGCACAGCGAACGCCGCGAGGTCTTCGGAGAATCCGATGAAATGGTCGCCAACAAAGTGACTGCGGTCCTGAAGGCGGGTATGACGCCGATCATCTGTGTGGGCGAAACTCTGACGGAGCGAGAGGCCGGTCAAACCGAAGAAAAAGTGCTCGGACAGGTTCGTTCGGCATTGGCGAAGCGATCTCCAGAAGTCGTTGCACGCCTCGTCGTGGCGTACGAGCCGATCTGGGCCATCGGTACCGGACGCACCGCCACGGCCCAAGATGCACAGGGCGTATGCGCCGCCATTCGGGCTGAGGTGCGCGCGACACACGGCAACGACGCAGCCAAGGGCCTTCGGATCCAGTACGGGGGGTCGGTCAAGGCGTCGAATATCGCCGAACTCATGGCGCAACCCGACATCGATGGTGCTTTGGTCGGCGGGGCAAGCCTGGACCCCGATGAATTTGCCCGCATCGTGAAGTTCCGCCTCCATTCGGCTTGACCTCTTCCTGGGAGGATTACCTTCTGGTAATTTGTCGCCAACAGACATCTAGGCCGCCGTCGGTGGCCGTGGGGAGGAATACATGAAGAACACCCGTAAGCGGGTCGTCCTTGCGTGTGCGGTCGGCTTCGCGCTGATCGCCGGCGCATGCGGCGGCGACGATGGCGGTTCGACCGCCGATTCAACGGCCGATACCACGGCCACTGCTGATACAACTGCCACGGCAGACACGACCGCAGCGTCATCCGACGCCACGATCGTCTACGCAGCCGAGCAGGAATTCACCTCGTACAACAACGGTGCAGCAGACCAGGGTCTGTTTGCAAACACCTTGGTGCTCAACCAGTTGTTGCCCGGACCCATTTACTTCAACCCCGACGCGACCAACAAGGTTTACGAGCCCATCGCGTCGTCGGTGACGGTGACCTCGGAAGAGCCGTTCACCGTCGAGTACGTGTTGAATCCTGATGCGGTATGGAGCGACGGCGAAGCGATCGATTGCGACGATTTCGTGCTCGCATGGCGTTCGAGCAACGGCAAGGACGGCAACCGCAAGGACGAGGCCGGAGCCGAGCTGAAGGACGAAGAGGGCAACCCCGTTCCCGTTTGGAACACGGCCAGCACCACGGGTTACGAACTGGTCGACAGCGTGACCTGCTCGGAAGACGGCAAGACCGTCACCTCGGTTTACTCGAAGATTTTCGCCGACTGGAAGACGATGTTCGGTGGACTCCTGCCGGCCCACGTCGTTGAGCGTGAGTCCGGCGTCGCCGACCTCACCGCCGAGCTGTCGGATGCGGATCTCTACAAGGTCGCCGACTTCTGGAACACCGGCTTTGTCGGCTTCAAGCCCGAGGTCGCGGTTTCGGGCGGACCATACGTCATCACCGACTTCACCGCGGGCCAGAGCCTGACGCTCGAGCGCAACGAGAAGTGGTGGGGCGAACCCGCAAAGGCAGCCAAGATCATCTTCCAGATGGTGCCCGACGCAACCCAGCAGCCGACCGCGCTGCAGAACGGTGAAGTCGATGTCATCACGCCGCAGCCGAACGTCGACCTGGTCGAGCAGATCAAGGGCATCGAGGGCGTCAACCTGCAGTTTGCTGCGGGCACCGTCTTCGAGCACTACGACCTCAACCTGAAGAACGAGCACCTGAAGAGCCTGAAGGTTC
>CAZKVD010000074.1:0-7474 GCA_964556145.1 uncultured Bifidobacterium sp.
TTTGACCGCTTCTGGCGCGGACCCGAGAGCCAGAATCGTCCCGGAGGCAGCGGGCTCGGTCTGTCGATCGTTGCCCAACTTGCCGCTGCATCCGGTGGCCGGGTGGCCCTGCGCGAAAACGACGGTGGTGGTTTGGTTGCGTCGGTGATGCTTCGCTCGGTCAGTCCCGGCGGCAATCGGCGATGAGTTCGTTGTAACGAACGATCACGCGCTCGTCCGTCTGCAGTTCTTCGGTGGTGAACTCGGTGTAGATCCCGGTTGCCACGCACTCGGCATCGGTACCGGGCTCGGAACGCTTGATGTACGAGATGTCCCCCGACCGCCAGAAGATCTGTTGGGTGTCATCTTCGGTGGGCAGTTCGATCGTTGCCTCGGCTCCGGGGTCACAGGCCGTGACGCCGAAGTGATCGCCGTGTGATTCGACCTTCGCATCACGCAGGCCCGCCAACTTGGCCCATTCCCCGAAGGCCTGACGCAGTTCGTCGGTGGCCTCGGCTGTTTCGCCCCGAATGTTCAGTGCCGCACAGAAGTCGTCGTCGCCAACCTCGAAGCCGGCGTACGAGCCGTTGCCCCACATGTCGCTGAGGCGAAGCGCCTCGGGTGCGCCCCAGGTGCGCACGAGAAGGAAGAAGAGGTCGAGTTGGCTGATCTGGCCCGAGACGACGGCCTCTTCGCCGTCGGGTCCATCGGGAGTTTCGATCTCTTCGGGCGTGTCATCGGCAAAATACTTCGACGGCAGAATCGTTTGTTCGAGTGACGTCGGCTGTTTTTTCAGGAACGCGTCGAGTAGTGCCTTTTCGCCCCTGGCCTCGAGCACCTCGACGAAGGTGGGTCCGAACACGTAGGGCGAGAACTGCTGGGCCGACAGGATCTCGGGGGCTTCGTTCATTGCGGGCGTGTCGTCGCCCTCCATCGCTTTGTCGTACTGCTCGCGTTCGGCCTCGGAGAAGTTGTCACTGGCGTACATCTCTTCGATCGACATCGCGTGACCTTCGATCAACGCCGTCAATGCCTCGTCGTGGCCGGCATCGGCGGCCCGCTCGCGCATGCGCGCCAAACCGAACCGCTGGTCTTGCAGCGCGTGGGTGAGCTCGTGCACGACCGTGGCGCGAAGCGCGGGGGACAGCACGTCGCCCTCGACGTCGTCGGGATTCATGCGGATGACCATCTCGCGATCTTCGGGCGAGTAGTAAGCGGGGATGCCCCCGGCATTGAGCGCGTTCTGGTCGGCAAACAAATCCACCTCACCGGATGCGAGGCCGAGGGTTCGCAGCAGACGCCCTGTTGCGTCGTAGTAATCGCGGTCCTCGTCGGTGAGGTCTTCTTCGTCATCGGTGACGAGCTTTTCGAAGTCCTTGTCGGCCAGGAAGCGCGTGCGCACTGCGTGTTCGAATTCAAAATCGGCGTGGCGCTCGACGTAGTCGGCCAGTTTGGCCACGCGCGGGTCCCACTGCGACGGCCAGTCGTAGGCGAAGGGCTGCCATTCGCCGAGGGCCCAGGATCCCGCACCAAGCACCGCGACGGCGGACGCCGCGCCGACGAAGCGCGCGAGTCGGTTGCTCATGCGTCGCCCAGCCATGCGGGTGCCCGTTCGAGCAAGTCGAGGCTGACTTCGCGACACTTGTCGAGCACGGTGCACAACGACTCATCGCGAACCGCGTACACGTCGGCCAGCGACACGGGCACCTTGGCGACAAGGCTGAGGCTGCGCTCGGGGGCATCGGTAACCGAAGGATACGAATCGATTGCCGACACCTCGACGGGCAGATCGAGGCCGCCAATCCCCGCCAGTTCGGTGGCGAGAATCAGAAGGTCGGGAGGCTGGGGCAGCGGTGGCAGTGTCCAGGTGAACAACAGGTGGAATTCGAATCCCATCGGAGGTTCGTCGTCGGGGTCTTCCATTTTGACGACCGCGTCCTCGAAACCCAGCAGAACCCGGGGGTCGACTTCGAGCGACAAGTGAAGGTCGATCGGGCCATTGCAGGCCTCTTCCGGGTGCAGGTCGACCTCCCATGACTGGCGCAATGAATAGGTCTCGACGAAGTGCCGCTCGTCGTGCACGTGAAACCCGTGGTCGACGGCATGGCTCTTGAGATCGGATACGAAGCCCGCGACGTCGATGACTGCCACGCGACGACACTACCTTTCTGGTGTGTCCGTCAACGCCTCGATGACCCGTGATTCGTCCGATGAGGCGATTTTGTACGCACTGCGCAACGTTGCGAACGTCGCGCAGATCACCATCAGTGCAGCCCGTGACTGGTCGATGACCGGAATCCAAAAGGGGCAGTACGCCGCAGACGTGATGGTCAACGATGCCGTGACCGCCGCGCTCAACGAGTTCGGCTGGGGTGTCCTCAGCGAAGAGTCCGGCGCCCACGGCTACTCCGCGTCGACGACGGCCGAGCTTGGCGATCAACTCGTCGTCATCGTCGATCCCGTCGACGGAAGTACAAATGCAAGCCGCGGCATCGCATGGCACGCGGTGTCGCTTTGCTGTGTCGACCGCGACGGACCACGTGCCGCAGTTGTTGCACAGCTTGGGCAGCCCCACACCGAATACGTCGCAATTCGCGGCCGCGGCGCATGGCGCAACGGCGAACAACTCGCCACCCCATTGATGCGCGCATACGACAAGTGCGTTGTCGGAGTCTCGGGCCCGCCGCCGCCGAATCCCGGCTGGTGGCAGTTCCGTGCGAACGGCGCCGCCGCGCTTGACCTGTGTCTCGTCGCTGATGGTGGTCTCGATGCCTACCTCGACTGTGACCAGCACGGTGTGTGGGACTACGCCGGTGCTGCACTCATCTGTCGCGAAGTCGGTGTCGCCGTCGTCGACTCGCAGGGTCGCGATCTCTTCCCGCTTCAACACTCCGAACGACGAACTCCGATTGCAGCGACGGCATCAGACGTGCTCGAACGTCTCATCGCCTTGCGCCACTAGCCAAAACCGCCTGACTCTTGCCCCCGACCCCCACGTGGGTAAAACTGCCTTCAATGTCACCGTTGCGGAAACTGCTCGTTGCCTGTGCGCTTGTTGTGCCGGTGTTCATCACGCCGATGGGTCCGGCGAGCGCGCACGGTGCGGCTGGAGGTACAACCTCGGCACTTGCCTCCGTCGGGGCGACACTTGCGGCCGGCGGTGACCACGCTTGCGCTGTTCTCGAAGGACGTGTTTATTGCTGGGGCGACAATGCTGAGGGCCAACTGGGAAACCTCAACCCTGACACGACCGGATCAAACATCCCGATCGAAGTTCCAGGGATTACGACAGCGGTCGCGGTGACCGCCGGCTATGCCCACTCTTGTGCCCTTCTCTTGAATGAAACCGTCTGGTGCTGGGGTTCGAACCAGTCGAAAAACCTCGGACGGGCGACCGGAACCACCGGCACGCCGGCGGCCGTGGCCGGATTGAATGGCGTCAAGGCGATTTCCGCGGGTAACGCGACGACGTGTGCGATCGTCGGTTCGGCCCGTGCGGTGCAGTGTTGGGGCGCCAACGGAAACACCGGTCCCATGTTGGGTCGAACAACCACCGGCGGCACCAACGACGCTGACCCGACGCCCGGAACGGTGACGGGCCTCTCGTCGGGCGTGCAGGCCGTTTCGGTGGGTGGCGGAAGCGCGTGCGCGTTGATGACGAACAAGACTGTGAAGTGTTGGGGTTCGAATTTCGAAGGTCGACTCGGCGACGGTTCCACGACGGCGACGACCGACGTCTCCGGACCAACGTCGGTCACGGGTCTGACCGACGTTGCCGCTGTCTCGGTTGGGTCAGCGCATACCTGTGCCGTTGTGACCTCCGGAAAGGTCTATTGCTGGGGCCAGTGGGAAAGCGGTCAGCTCGGTATCGATCTCGGTATCAACGATTATCAGACGATCCAAAATCGGGGCGGAGGTCGATCGCCGCTCGAAGTTCTCAACTCTCGCGCGACGAGCGACCTCTTTTTGAACGCACAGTCGATCTCTGCCGGCAGTTCGTTCTCGTGCGCAGTTCGAACCACCGGAGCTGCATGGTGCTGGGGTCTGAACGGATCGGGTCAACTTGGAACGGGCGCCGCGAGCCAGTACGTTCTCGCGCCGGTTTCAGTATCGGGTCTCACTGATGCGGCCGTGATTGCGGCGAGCGAATCATTCGCATGCGCAAAGTCGACAACCGGGATCATTCGTTGTTGGGGTGGCGCAGGATTTTCCCAAAATAACGGCCAGTTGGGGAATGGTACGAACACCGAGTCGCTGGTGCCGGCAACAGTGACCGGCGTTGTGGCGCAGACGATCACTTTCGGTGAACTCACGGGCAAGTCCGTGGGCGACGCTCCGTTCGCCGTCAGTGCAACGGCAAGCTCCGGCGGTGCGGTTTCGTTCGAGTCGACGACGACGTCGGTGTGCACGGTGTCGGGATCGACCGTGACGTTGGTTGGTCCGGGCACGTGCACCGTTTCTGCATCGCGTGCTGCGTATGGCCTCTACAAGGCCGCCACCGCGGTGACGCGGTCGTTCGCGGTCGCCGGCCTGAAGCCTGTGGTCAAGACCGGAACAGCGACTCCACAGTCGACAAAGGCAACCCTGCGTGGCACGGTGAATGCAGGTGGTACCGAGTCGACCGTCAACTTCGTCTACGGAACGGATCCCGCACTCGTGGGCGGCACGACCGTCAAGGCGACGGCGCAGTCATCGTCGAAGGACGAAGAAGTCCTCGCAGTGGTGAGCGATCTGAAGGAAAGCACCAAGTACTACTTCCGTATCGAGGCATCGAATGCCGTCGGCTCGGCGAAGGGCGACATTGGATCGTTCACGACGATCGGCCCGGAAGGCGTGTCGATCAACGATGGTGATGAGTTCACGAATTCAACATCGGTCACCGTGTCGGTTGTCGGTCCGTCGAATGCGACGAAAATCCTGATGTCGAACGACGGTGGCTTCAAAAATGCCAAGCCGTTCGATCTCACGAACAGTGCGGCCGAAATTCCGTGGAATCTTGTTGCAAGTCGTGACGGCACGTTCGCGAAGACCGTGTACGTGCGTTTCCTGTCGCGATTCGACTCGAAGGTGACCGACGACAAGACCGACGACATCATTCTCGATACGTCGAAGCCGAAAGTCGCAACTGTTGCTGCAACATCGTCGGTTGCTCCGGCATCGGCGGTCAGTGTTGCCGCAGTGCGGGCAAAGGCCAAGGCTTCGGGTGGCGTCAAGTTGTCGGTTCGCGCCGTCGACACAATCTCCGGTGCGGTGGCGGTCGAAGTTCGCAGCGCGGCCAACAAGCCGTCGACGATTGTTCCGCTCGGCAAGACGCCCTCGAAGGTGAAGACGCTGGGAATGCCGCGACAGACGGTTGCGAGTGTGAATCTGAAGTCGACAGCAAAAAGCCTTCAAGTACGGGCAGTGGATGGAGCCGGCAACGTGTCGGGCTGGGTGAAAGTGACAGTGAAGAAGTGATCAAGTTCCGCGTGGGCCTCGTTCTGGCCGCAACACTCGTAATTGCTGCATGCGGCGGAGGTGGTGGTGGCGGTGGCGCCGATATCACCGTGCCCCAAGCGACCGGTGAAAACCAGTCGTCGGGTCTTGTTCCGAACCCCAACGGATTCGCGTTCCCCAACTTCGGTTCGGCCGCAACGCCCGAGGTGTTCGGCGAGGCCGACCTCGTCGAGATGTTCGGTAATACGCCCGACGTCTGTGTCGATGGCGCCGACCCCTGTGTGGCAACGGCCGAAGCCGCGGGTTGGGCACGTATGGTGAACGAGTCCCGGGCCGCAGGACATTGCGAAGGTTTTGCCGTTCTCGCGGCATCACGCTTCATGGCCGCCGAGCAGCCGAACACCGTTGAACTCACGAATCAGGGTGACGTGACGCATGCATTGATGCGTGCATTTGCAACCCAGTTCTTCGACGAGATGAAGGACGCGACGAAGAAGATCGTGAAGAAGTCGATGCGCGACAAGGTCGCCATCCTCGAAGCTGCATTTGCCCAGAAGCGGGTGGGTGATGTCGTCGGTGTCTACAGCGACGTCGGCGGGCACGCACTGTTGCCCTACGCGATCGAATACCCGACACCCGACGTTGCGAAGATCATGATCTACGACTCGAACTGGCCGGGGCAAGAGCGATTCATCACCGTCGACATGGCTGCCGACACCTGGACGTTTCCGTTCTCGGGTCCCGATCCCGCAAATGACCCGAGCGCCTGGACGGGTGGAACGAAAGACTTCGACATCGCGCCGTACGACGCACGTATCGCGGGCACTTGCCCCTTTTGCGAGGGTGAAACCACTGCACGCCAGACACTCCTGGTCATCCGTTCGGTTGCCGCTGATTGGTCGGTCGAAACGCCCGAGGGCACGCTGACTCCTACTTCGGGTGACATCGGCGAGGCAACGGTGCGTCCGATGCGCTCGTCGGCCTCACCCACGGTCGCCGACGCGGTCCCGATCAACGGCTACGTGCTCTCGATCCCTGCAGGCAGCCAGATCGAATTGGTCCTTCCATCGCTCACCCGTGTCACCGGTATCACCAATGCAGCGACCATCCAGATCGATACCGCCGGCACCTCCGAGCCTGTCGAGGTTGTCGAAGATCAGGTTTCGACCAACGATCCCGGAACCGTTGTGACGCTGGCCGACGGAAATTTCGTTGCCACTGCAAACGGGGCGAACAACACGGTGGCGACCGACGGTGATCAAGTCACTGTCACGGTCGATGGTGCCGACGGCCAGCCCGTTACGACTGCCGCCAATGAAACGACGAACGCCGTCGACGTGCGCACGCCCGGTCGCGACGGAGTCGCCGACGACATCAACTACGAACTCGTGACCCAAACTTCAACCGATCAGGTTGAACGAAAGGTTGTGGGGCGTGACGGAGCCGAGCAGGTGACGACGCAAGACGGCAAGCTCGCGAACACGCAGGTGTTCCAAGAGTCGCCCGACGAACTGAAGGCGCCCGAAATCAAGGCCGGATTGCCATCTGCGGCCTCGCGAACGATCGGGGACGCTGCCACTGGTTCAACCACCACGTCGACCACGGTCGCAGGCGCCACGACAACCACAAGCACCACGATCGCGGGCCCGACAACCTCGGGTGTCGCACGACCGACGACGACTGTGCCACGCGCAACTCCCACAACGGCGACCGCAACGACAACTGCCCAGAATGCCAACGTGAGGAAGAACGTGACGCTCACGCCGAATGTCGACAACTGGGCGCCCAATCTCAGTGACCCCATTTCAAGTGGATTCACTGCGGGCCTGTCGGGAGGGCTCGGCCAGCTCGATGGCGCCGACCCGTGCAGTGACGTGGCGTGTCTCGAATCAGCCAGTGCAACGATTCTCGGCGGCGGTACCGACTCTGCAACGGGCCAGGAAACCACCGTTCCGGTCACTTTCTCGATGAGGGGGGTCTCAGGCCCGTTCAGCCTCCGCTGTGGTGCCGGCGGCAACTGGATCGCGGCATCAGCAAGCGGCGGCACCTACAGCGCCAG
>CAZKVD010000075.1:0-7374 GCA_964556145.1 uncultured Bifidobacterium sp.
CTTCGAAGAGTTCGAGGGTGGCTTTTTCCAGTGAGCCCTTGGGGAGAACGAGGCGGAGCACTTGCTCAGCCTATTGGGGTCAGTGTTCGGTGGGTGCCTGATTTAGAAGTGCGAGGGCATGGGGAAGGACGTCGATGACGGCTTCCAATTGCTCGACGCATCCGCGGGGGCTTCCGGGCAGAGTCACGATGATCGCGTTGCCGACGATACCTGCGACGCCCCGGGACAGCCGGCCGAGTGGATTGACCGCGCGCATGGCCTCGGCGAGGCCGGGTGCCGGACGGTCGATGACGCGCATCGCTCCTTCGGGCGTCTGGTCACGCGGCGCGAATCCGGTACCGCCGGTGGACACGACGAGGCCGGCGAAGTCGCGCGCGAGGTCACGCAACGCGCCGGAGACGTTCTCTTCGCCGTCGGCCACGACGCGGTGTTCGACGACATCGAAACCCTGTTCATCGAGCAATGCGACGAGCGCCCGACCCGATGCGTCGTCGCGGTGGCCGGACATGACACCGTCGCTGACGGTGAGAACCTTGGCGGGCCATGGTGCGTTGCTCATCGGGGCGAACCTAGTGAGAGCCGAACGTTTCGCCAACCGACGGGCGTACCCCGTTGGCCCAGTCGCGCGCGGGCATGGGGCGCTTGCCTTCGGGCTGCACCGTGACAAGCCTGACTGCCCCGCTTCCGGCCGCAACGACAACGTCGGCCCCGACCGCGATGAACGCGCCGGGAACGCCGTCGCCTTCGATCGGCAACGCCCCGTGGATCTTCAGGCGGGATCCGCGGAAGAAACTGTGTGCACCGCCGACACGCACGGAGCGGATGATGTCGATTGCCGGTTTGTTCCAGTCGACGAGAAGTTCCTCGGGCGTGATCTTGTCGGCGTGCACGGGATCACCCGATTGCGGTGTCGGTACGGGGAAACCCTCGCGCAACATGCGAACGATCTGGGCTGCTCCGATGACACCGAGCCGCGACCGGAGTTCTTCGACGGTTTCGTCGTCGTCGATGTCGACTGCTTCGACGTCGTAGACGGCGCCCGTGTCGAGACCTTCTTCGATCTGCATGATCGAAGAACCCGTTCTGGCATCACCGGCGAGGATCGCGCGCTCGACCGGTGCCGCACCGCGCCAACGCGGCAGCAGCGAGAAGTGCAGATTGACGAGCGGGATCATCGACAACAAAGGTTCGCGGATGATGCGGCCGTACGCGACGACGATTCCGGTGACTCCGTCGGTGCCGTGCTGATCGAGGAAGGTGACCGCATCGGCGGGTGACTCGATGACGCGTAGCCCGTGGTCGAGCGCCGCCTTCTTGGCCGGCGATGCCTCGGTTTTGCCCCCACGACCGCGACGCTTGTCGGGGTTGGTGACGACGGCGATCACGTTGACCCGCGCGTCGATCAGCGCCCGCAGAACCTGCGCGGAGATGTCGGGGGTGCCGAAGAAGACGACGTCACGCGTGGGGCCGGACGGTGCGAGCTTCGGAGCGATGACGCCTACTTCAGCTTGATGACGCGCGGTTCATCGGGGCGCTTGACCTTGGTCTCACCGTCGTGGAGACGGCGGTACTCGGCAAGTGCCTCGGTGCGCTGGTCGGCAGTCATGCGGTCGAACATGAGCACACCGTTGAGGTGGTCGAGTTCGTGTTGAAACAGACGCGACAGCAACTCGTCGGCCTCGACGGTGACTTCCTCGCCCGCAAGGTTGATGCCCCTCATGAGCACTTCCTTCGGGCGAATCATCTCGACATAAAGACCCGGGATGGAAAGGCAGCCCTCTTCGTAGACCCACTCACCCGACGATTCGACGATCTCGGGATTGATGAGAACGTCGGCACCGTCACCGATGTCGTAGACGAACAACTTCTTCTGGATGCCGATCTGCGGTGCCGCCAGGCCGATGCCCGGAGCGTCGTACATGATGTCGAACATCTCGTCGGTGAGACGCACGAGCTTGTCGTCGATTTTCTGGATCTCGAGAGCGGCCGACTTCAGCACCGGGTCGCCGTATGTGCGGATTTCGTAGGCCATGGTGCAAGGCTATCCGTGATGCCCGACCACACGTCTGACCACTCCTCTGACAAGGGCTTGACTCACTACTTCGACGTCGACGACGACGATCTCGAGCGACTCGGCTCCTCACCGCGCGACGTCACGTGGCAGATCCAGGACACCTCGATCACCGCTGCATCCGACCGAGGTGTGTTCAGCTACGGGCGTCTCGACCGTGGCACGGCCGTTCTCTTCGACCTCGTTCCCCCACCCCCGCAGAATGGCGTGTTCCTCGACATCGGGTGCGGTTGGGGTGCTGTTGCACTGTCGCTCGCGACACTGTCGCCGGCAGCAAAGGTGTTCGCGCTCGACGTCAACCCCCGGGCACTTGACCTCACCGCCACGAACGCACAGCGACTCGGTCTCGCCAACGTGCATGCGTTGCAACCCGACGACGTTCACACCGGAATCACCTTCGATCTCATCTGGAGCAATCCACCCATTCGCGTGGGCAAGGCAGCGTTGCACGCGATTCTCGACACCTGGCTGCACCGTCTGTCGACGAACGGTGTTGCATACCTGGTGGTTCAGAAGAATTTGGGCTCGGATTCGCTTGCCGATTGGTTGCGCGGCCGCGGGTTCGTGGTCGATCGCGTCGGCAGCCGCAAGGGCTTCCGCGTGCTTCGCATCGTTCGGTCTCAGTAGCGCTGCGGGTCGACGTACACGCGTGCCTGTAGGCGGCGCAGTTCCGCACAGAATTCGGCAAACAACGATGCGTCGGCTCCGCGCACCAACCATCGGCCCTCGCCCATCCGGGCAACATCGATGCCGAGCGGTGGTGAGTCGAGCAGCGACACAGCCGCATCGCTTGCCGTGACGCTGGCCATCGACACGAAGGGCGGCAAGCCGAGAGCGCGTCGCGTCGCCGTTTCGGCCTGAACCACCGCGATCGGGTCGGGTGATGCAAATCTCGCAAGAAGCGGATTCGATGCATCGTTGACCTGCAGGACGATGACGGAATCCTTGGCCCCCCGCAAGAGACGCGAGGCGAGCACGAGCAGATTCCAGGCGTGCTCGCCTGCACGGTAGGTGGGCGCACAGACCTCGTTGTCGAAGTCGAGGAACGCGACGACGTCAGCAGACTCGAGACGGTGCAGCAACGCTTCGGTACCGATGTACACGCCCGAAGCGGAGTTGCCGGAGCCGACGGATTCGGCAGTGACCTCGCGCACGGGCCGCCCGGCGGCGGCTTCGAGTTCTTCGCGCATCCGCGAAACCCCCCTGCGCAGCATTGCCATGGCCGCGGCACCGCAGCGTGTGCAAACCACCGGCCGAGAATGACCGCATGCGGGACAACGCAGCACATCTTCCATCGACATCGCTGCTTCGCACTTCTCGCAACGCGCAATCTCACGACACGACTTGCAGGCAAGCAACTTCGCGCGACCCTTCACGTTCAGAACACAAGCCACGACCTTGTTTGGATCACGCAAGTGCGCGACGAGTTCGGACGACACCAAGCCCGTGCGCGGCGCATCGTCATCGCTGGCACCGAGCGCGGTGAACGGATCGGTGACGATGATTCGCGGCCAATCCCCCGCTTTGGGTTCGCCCGCCACCGTGCGGCTTGGGCCCGCCCAGTGGGTGGCTGCCACGGTGGGGATCGGCGAGACGATGAAGCACGGAGCGCCGACGCGTTGCGCACGCTCGATGGCGACGTCCCGTGCATGCCACGTCGGGCTGCGTTCGTCTTGAAGTCGTTCGTCGTGCTCGTCGAGCACCACGACTGCCGCAAGGTCGGGACACGGCGCCCACACCGCACTGCGCGCACCAACGACCACGTCGACACCCTCGGCTGCTCTCTGCCAATCATCGGGCATCGACGCAACGGTGAAACCCTCGCGCCGCAACGCGGTTGCGATGGTGCGCGCCTGGGCCACACCCGGACACACGACCAGCGTGCGGCCAAGCGTCAGAGCCGACTCGAGAACGGGCCGAACCGGCCTTCCCGCGGGCCACACGACGACACCGCCGCCCGAGCCAACGAGGACGTCAACCTCGGGCAATGTCGCCCGCGACGGCCGTCGCGACGCAGACGTTGACAGACGCAGATTCTTCACCCGCTTGGGAGGCGAGGCGACCGAGAGAACCGCACGCACGGGCCCGGCGAAGCGCCTCGCGCACCAGTGCGCAAGTTCGATGACGTCGAACGAAGGACCAACCGACAGGAGGTCGATGATGGGCTTGAGTTCGTAGGCAGGTGTTTCCGTGGCGATGACCTGCTCGACCACCCACGCATCGACGCGACGACCGTTCAGTTCGACACGAACAATCGATCCGACTGCGACGTTCCCGAAGCGATCGGGAACGGCATAGTCAAAAGTCTTGTCGATCCCGCTGACATCGGGGACGACGCGAACGGCGGAAGTCAGAGCTTGAGCGCTGCCTTCAGCGCGTCGAGTCGGCTCAGCTGCTCCCATGTGAACTGCGGCAGGTTGCGACCGAAGTGACCGTACGCAGCGGTCTTCTTGTAGATCGGACGCTTCAGGTCGAGATCGCGCACGATTGCAGCGGGACGGAGGTCGAAGACCTCGCGAACGGCGGCTTCGATTGCCTCGGGCGACACCTTTTCGGTGCCGAACGTTTCAACGAGGATGCTGACCGGGTGCGCCACGCCGATGGCGTAGGCAACCTGGACCTCACAGCGCGTTGCGGCTCCGGCTGCAACCACATGCTTGGCAACCCAACGAGCTGCGTAGGCAGCCGAGCGGTCGACCTTCGAGGGATCCTTGCCCGAGAACGCGCCGCCACCGTGGCGGCCCCAGCCGCCGTAGGTGTCGACGATGATCTTGCGGCCCGTGAGGCCGCTGTCACCCTGCGGGCCGCCGATGACGAAACGGCCGGTCGGATTGATGAGGAACTCCGTCTTGCTGGTGAGCAGCTTCTTCGGCAGTTCCTTCTTGATGACGTTCTCGATGAGGTAGCTCTCGATCTCGCCGTGCTCGACATCCGCCGCGTGCTGCGTCGAGATGACGACGTTGACGATCTCGACCGGCTTGCCGTCCTCGTAGCGCACCGAGACCTGCGACTTCGCGTCCGGGCGCAGCCACTTCACCTTGCCCGACTTGCGGATCGTCGTGAGGCGACGGCCGAGACGGTGCGCGAACATGACCGGCGTCGGCATGAGCTCGGGCGTCTCGTTCGACGCGAAGCCGAACATCAGGCCCTGGTCGCCAGCGCCCTGCTCCGCGGTCTTCTTGCCCTTCGCCTTCTTGGCGTCGACGCCCTGCGCGATGTCGGGCGACTGCGCGGTCAGGTAGTTGTTGATGAACACCTGGTCGGCATGGAACACGTCGTCGCTGTTGACGTAGCCGATGTCGCGGATCGCCGCGCGGACGATCGCCTCGTAGTTCAGCTTGGCCTTCGTCGTGATCTCACCGGCGAGGATGACCATGTTCGACTTGACCATCGTCTCGCATGCGACGCGGCTCTTCGGGTCCTCTGCGAGGCACGCATCGAGCACGCTGTCGGAGATCAGGTCAGCGACCTTGTCCGGATGGCCCTCGCCAACGGACTCGGAGGAAAACACGAACGACTTGGCCATGTGGGATCGTGGGAAACGGGGCTCGTGACGATTTGGCTCCGGAGCGTCCGAAGCGGGGCGCGGAGGATCCCCGCATCCGTTGGCGCGGTCAAGCAAAGGATCCGGTCTCGATTGCAATGAACTGCGAGAGAACGCGGCAACCGCGTCGTTGCGGCGCGAGGCATGTCATGCACATGCATCCCAAAGGACGCGCTCAGACGACGGCGCCGCGGCCGCGACCAGAGCCCGAACGGCCGATGCTCCCTGCAAGCGCGCGAGCTCCGCGTCGCGGAGTTGCCGCGCCTGCTCCAGGTCGCGGGTG
Organism: uncultured Bifidobacterium sp.; assembly: GCA_964556145.1. Taxonomy (GTDB): domain Bacteria; phylum Actinomycetota; class Acidimicrobiia; order Acidimicrobiales; family Ilumatobacteraceae; genus F1-20-MAGs119. The sequence goes on from CAZKVD010000075.1 coordinate 5,899, forward strand.
CGCAGCGAGTGGCGAACGCGGCGCTTGCGGTTGCCTTCGTGCACGACGTAGTGGATCCAGTAGACGCCGTGGTTGCACCACAGGTGATGGTCCAGGTTGGACGCGTCGACGCGGATCGAGAGGACCGGGGGAACGGGATGAGCGGTTCGGTTCGGGTGCATGTCAGCCTCACAGGGCTGCACCCGGAGCGGCATTCGCCGCAGGAGCTTTCGTTCGCCGGGCCACGGGCCCGCGCGCATCGATCTGGCGACTTCGCCAGACCAAACCACCTTGCCGCTCCTCGGCAGGTTGGCCGCCCCCCCTCGCTGCACGGGCTGCCCAGATGCTGAGGCGCGAGATAACGACGCGCGCGCGGCCGTCAACCGCGGCGGGCCCCCATGCGTGTCATGTACCCGTGGGCATCGCACCGACTGGAGCGAGCCACCAGGACTCCATGCGCACGCGCTCCTCGGTCCAGTGCGCCTTGTATTCCATCATCGGCCCCATGTCGTAACGGTGCGCGCCCTCCTCGCCGAGCCAACGAAGCTGCTCCTGCTGCAGCAGGTTGCCGATCGAAGCGGACTTCCACGAATCGACGTAGCTGAACTGTTGGCCGCGGTAGATGCCGTTCGCCACGCCGCCGAACACGAAGCCGATGTCCTCGCCGTCGTGGCGCGCGAACACGACGCGCCCCGCGCCGATGCGCGACAGACGATCGAGCATGCGGCCGTAGAACACGCGCGACTCCGGCTGCTCCATCCCGCACGCGCCGATGCCCTTCCAGCTCTGCATCTCGATCGCGACCATGCGCGCGAACACGGCGCGCGATTCGCGATCGTCGCGCGGCACGTGCCGCTCGAACACGACGCCGCTCGACATCGCGTTGCGCTCCGCCGCGCGCAGCCTGCGCCGGAAGTGTCCGCTTCGGCGCGACAGCCAACCCTCGTAGCCACCCTCCAACGACGCCGAACACTGCAACACGCTGCCGTCCGGCTCGATGGCGTGCGTGCGCGCGAACGCCGTGTGGAGTTCTCGCTGGCGCGTGCCTCCGGGAATCAGGCCGGTGACGAGCACCGCGGGCGGCACGATGCGGAACGACACTTCGCGCAACATGTCGGCGAGCATCGGGACAGCATCCTCGCCGAGCAGAGGCGCGCCGTACTTCCACGAGTGGTCGATCGGCACGAGCACCGGACGCCCGCCCGCCATCGCTCCTTGGCAGAAGGCCAACACGCTGCCGCGGCGCTCGCGGAAGACGCAATGCACCCGCTTCGGCAGAAAGGCGTCGAGATACGACAACTGCCACTCCGTGCGACAGCACAGAGGGTCGCCGTGCTCGGTCTGCGCAGCGGCGCGATCCATCGCGCCGAGAGGCACATCGAAGTGCTGGCGCGTCCGCTCGGAGCTGATCTGCCGTTCGGCAGGCCGATCGTCGTCTCTCGCGCCGTTCACTTGCCGTCCGGCACGCCTTCCCAATTGCCGAGCACGCGGCCGACG
>CAZKVD010000076.1:0-7179 GCA_964556145.1 uncultured Bifidobacterium sp.
CCTACAGGCTGCGCTTGCAGGCTCCCGATCGAACGCTCACAGACGACGAAGTGGCGGGCGTGCGCCAGAAGTGCATCGCCGCCGCAGAGAAATCAGGGGCAAAACTCCGCTGACGGGTATCCGTGTATGACTATACATTGACCTGTATAGTCATACACCTATGGCGAACAAGCGTGCAGCAATCCTCGGGGCCACGGGCTACACCGGAGTCGAACTCCTGCGTCTGCTCGCCGGTCACCCGCACATCGACGTCGTGTACGCAACGGGCGACTCGCAGGTCGGTCAGCGCATCTCTGCGTTGTACCCGAATCTCGCCGTGGCGTATCCGACCCTCGTCGCCGAGGAACACGATGCAACACGCCTCGCGGGTCTCGATGTCGTATTTCTCTGCACCCCGCATGAATCGTCGCTCGACCTCGTGCCGGAACTGATCGGGAAGGTTGGCTTGGTCGTCGACCTGTCGGCGGCATTCCGACTCACCGACGCCACTCAATATCCCACGTGGTACGGATTCACCCACACGCATCCCGAACTGTTGGCCTCCGCGGTCTATGGGCTGCCCGAGGTGTACCGAGCCGAACTTTCGCAGGCGAAGTTGATTGCAACGCCGGGTTGTTACGTCACTGCGGCAACGCTGGCGTTGAGGCCGCTCGTCGCGGCCGGTGTGATCGAACAAAAAGGCATCATCGTCGACGCCGCCAGTGGTGTGTCGGGTGCCGGCAAGGCGCTGAAGTCGTCGAGCATGTTCTGTACCGTCGACGAAGACTTCACCGCCTACGGCCTCGTGTCGCATCGTCACACGCCCGAAATGCAGCAACTCATCGGTGGCGAAATTCTGTTCACGCCGCACCTCGCCCCGATGAACCGCGGCATCCTCGCCACTTGTTACGCGCGACCATCGTCGGGGGTCGCGACGACCGACGACCTGCTCGGTGTGTTGAAGTCCACGTATGCCAACGAGCCCTTCGTTGTTGTGTCCGAGGCGATTCCCTCGACCAAGTCGACGCTCGGAACTAATGCAGTGCACATCACGGCGCGTGTCGATGTGCGAACCGGCCATGCCATCGTCATTTCGGCACTCGACAATCTCACGAAGGGTGCCTCGGGTGGGGCAGTGCAAGCGGCAAACGTTGCGCTTGGTCTCGACGAGACATCCGGTCTCGCGTCGGTGGGGGTGTGGCCATGAGCAACGCGGCAACCACCGCGCAGGTACTCATCGAAGCACTGCCGTACATGCAGCATTTCGCGGGGCAGACCGTGGTGGTCAAATACGGCGGTAACGCGCTGTCGGGCACCGAACATGCCGATCCACTCGACGTATTCGCCCAGGACATCGTCATGTTGCGTACCGTCGGGATCCGGCCGGTGGTCGTGCACGGTGGTGGACCCCAGATCAACGCGATGCTCGATCGCTTGGGCGTGAAGAGCGAATTCCGCGACGGGAGGCGGGTTACCGACGACGCCACGATGCAGGTCGTTCGCATGGTGCTCACGGGTGAAGTGAATCCCAGCCTCGTATCGGCAATCACGTCACGAGGTGGACGGGCCGTCGGGCTGTCGGGAGCCGATGACGGGATGATCTCCGTCGTCCAGCGTGATCCGGCACTCGGCTTCGTCGGCGACGTCACGGGGGTTCGCACGGCAGTGCTCGAACAGTTGCTTGATGACGGCTGCATACCCGTCATCGCCACGATAGGTGTCGATGCATCGGGTCAGACCTACAACATCAACGCCGACTCGGTTGCGGCGGCCGTTGCAGGTGCGCTCGGAGCGGCGAAGTTGTTGTACCTCACCGACATCGAAGGACTGCGTCGCGACGTCAACGACGCAAAGAGCCTCATCAGTAAGTTGTCGGCGACCGAGCTACGCGGTCTGCTCGGTGACGGAACAATCGCGGGCGGAATGATTCCCAAGGCCGAGAGTTGCCTCGAGGCAGTGGAGCTCGGCGTGCCGGCGGTGCACATTCTCGACGGGCGGGTCGCTCACGTGACCATCATCGAGCTGTTCACCGACTCGGGCATCGGAACAATGGTTTTGGGCAACTCGGTTGAAAAGGGCTGACACATGGCGAACGAACCAATCTCCAAACACTCATTTCCCGAAGCCGGTGGCTTCGATGCGTGTCCCTTTCTGCCCGTGTTCGGGCCGCCGGCCGTCATGTTCGAGCGTGGTTCGGGCACCGAGCTGTGGGATACGTCGGGCAAGCGCTATCTCGATTTCCTTTGTGGTCTTGCGGTCACGTCCCTCGGTCACGCACATCCCGCGATTGCCGAGGCGCTGTGCAGCCAATCGCAGACGCTCCTTCATGTCAGCAACTTCTTTGCCAACAATCAGGCCTGGCAGGCAGCGGTCGAGCTGAATGCCCTCCTCGAAGAGGCAACGGGCTGCAAGGGCCAGGTCTTCTTCTGCAATTCGGGGGCCGAGGCGAACGAAGCGGCGATCAAGTTGGCGCGCAAGTTCGGCGGACGCGGCCGACACGTCATGGTGTCTGCGCTCGGTAGTTTTCACGGCCGCACGCTCGGGGCACTGGCCGCCACGGGCCAGCCCGCCAAGCACGAGCCTTTCCAACCAATGCCCGAAGGGTTCCGTCACGTCACATTCGGCGACATCGATGCGTTGTCTGCTGCGGTCGACTCAACCGTCGCTGCAGTTCTCCTCGAACCGATTCAGGGTGAAGGAGGCGTCATCCCTGCTCCCGACGGCTATCTCGCCGCGGTTGAAAGGCTGTGCCGCGAGCGGGGAGTGCTCTTGATCATCGACGAGGTGCAAACCGGCATGGCACGCACGGGAAAGTGGTTCGGCTTCCAGCACCACGGCATCACCCCCGATGCGGTGTTGATGGCAAAGGCCCTCGGCAACGGCGTTCCCGTCGGGGCCATCTGGGCCAAGCGTGAAATCGGGGCGGTGTTTTCTCCCGGCGACCACGGCAGCACCTACAGCGGCACAGCTCTCGTTGCGTCGGTGGTGCGGGCGGTGATTGCCGAGATGCGCAGAATCGATGCGCCGACCCTCACTGGTTCAACGGGCACGTACCTGCGCGACAAACTCGCCGAGGTGCCCGGCGTTGTGTCGGTTCGTGGTGCCGGCTTGTTGTTGGGTGCCGAACTTGCGCCCGGAATCGACTCGGGTGCCGTCTACAAGGCTTGCCTGGCCGACGGACTCGTCGTCAATGCAGTGAATGCCACCACCATCCGAATGGCACCGCCGCTCAACGTGTCGCGTGCCCACGTCGACGAGGCAGTTTCTATTTTCGGGGCGGCTCTCGCCCGTGTGCAGAAGGAGGCAGCGAAGTGAGTCCTCGTCATTTTCTCGACATCTCCGCACTGTCGGTCGATGAAGTGCGCCTGATCCTCGATCTCGCGCAGCGACCGATCGCATCGCTCGGTCGTCCTCTCGAGGGTCTCGGCGCTGCGCTGATCTTCGAAAAGCCATCGAACCGCACCCGACACTCGATGGAAATGGCCGTGGCGCAACTCGGTGGTCATCCCGTCTACACGCGCGGGGAAGAGGTCGGAATCGACGTGCGGGAGACTGCCGAGGACATTGCGGCCGTGATGGCCGGGTACCACGGCGTCCTTGCGGCACGGGTGTTCAGGCACGACGTCGTCGTGCGCATGGCCAAGGTTTCGCCCGTGCCGGTGGTCAACATGCTCAGCGACCACTCACATCCACTGCAGGCGCTCGCCGATGCCCTGACGATGCAGCAAACAATCGGAAACTTGGCCGGGCGCAGCGTCGCGTGGTCGGGCGACTGGAACAACGTCGCCCGGTCGCTTGCCGAAGTGTGCGTGTTGCTTGGTGCGCGTTTCAGCGTCGCCACGCCGGGCGACTATGCACCTGCATCGTCCGAGGTGGCTCGCATCAATGCCCTTGGCGCTGGTGATTTTGTCGCTGGCACCGATCCCGTCGCTGCGGTTGCAGGTGCAGATGCGGTCCACACCGATGTATGGGTGTCGATGGGCCAGGAAGCCGAAACCGCGGCGAAGGAAAAAGCCTTCGCCGACTACAAGGTGACGAACACGCTGATGGCAAAGGCGTCTCCCAATGCCCTCTTCTTCCATTGCCTGCCTGCGCACCGCGGCTACGAAGTCGACGCCGACGTCATCGACGGTGCATCGAGTCGTGTCGTCCAGCAGGCCCACAACCGTCTCCACAGCGCGCGTGGCGCGCTTGCCTTCCTCATGGGGGTGAAGTGATGAGCACCAAGGCGCAACGTCAGCAAGCGTTGATCCGCATCATCGAAAATGCCGAGGTCTCGAGCCAAACCCAGCTGCAGAAGTTGCTTGCCAAAGAGGGCATCAAAGCCACGCAAGTCACCGTCTCCCGCGATCTCGAAGAAGTCGGTGCCATCAAGGTTCGTTCGTCGTCGGGTGACACGGTCTACGCCATCGCCACATTCGAGCCCGCGCGTCGGGCAACCAACGACCAGCTGCGTCGCGTGATGTCCGAATGGGTGGCCGAAGTGTCGAACAGCGGTCAGATGGTGGTTCTTCGCACGCCTCCCGGCTGCGCACACGTCGTCGCGTCAGCACTCGACCGCGCGGCGCCGAACGGCTTGCTCGGAACCGTCGCCGGCGACGACACCATCATTTGTGTTGCCACCGAGGGAGTTGGCGGCAAGAAACTCGCCGGCGAACTACGTTCGCTCGCCGGTCTGAAAGCAGGGAAGAAATGACCGACAACTCAGGGCACCTCTGGCACGGACGCTTCTCCAGCGGCCCTGCCGACGAACTGATGGCGTTCACCGCCAGCCTGCCATTCGACCGCCATCTCTGGCACGACGACATCACCGGGTCGCGTGCTCACGTGAACGGTCTCGAGCGCGCCGGCTTGTTGACACCCGAGGAAGCCGAAGCCGTCAGGCGGGCGCTCGACACGGTTCACGGCGAGTTCGCGTCGGCCTCGTTCGATTTCGTTGCCTCCGACGAAGACATCCACACAGCCATCGAACGTCGTGTTACCGAAATTGCCGGTGATGCCGGCGCCAAGTTGCACACCTCGCGCAGCCGCAACGATCAGGTGGCCACGGCACTGCGACTGTGGGCGAGGCGCAATCTCCTCGAAGTTGCAGACCGCGTGTTGCTCCTCGTCGACACGCTCGTCGCTTCGGCCGACGCCGCAGGCTGGGGCGAAGGTGGCACCTACCTGCCGGGCTACACGCATCTCCAGCGCGCGCAGCCCGTTCAATTGGCCCATCACCTTGCGGCGCATGCGTGGTCGCTCCTTCGCGACGCCGATCGGCTTCATGCGACGATCGAACGCGCCAACGTGTCGCCACTCGGCGCCGGTGCGCTGGCGGGCACGTCATTGCCCATCGATCCGGCACCGACCGCCAAGGAAATGGGCTTCCGCGCCGCGTTTGCCAACTCACTCGATGCGGTGTCCGACCGCGACTTCGTCGCCGAGGCACTGTTCGACATCGCACTGCTCGGTGTGCACCTGTCGCGCATCGGCGAAGAGTGGGTGTTGTGGACCACCGAAGAGTTCGGCTTCGCCCGTCTCGACGACGCGTACTCAACCGGTTCGTCGATGTTGCCCCAGAAGAAGAATGCCGACATCGCCGAGCTCGCACGTGGCAAGTCGGGTCGCCTCATCGGAAATCTCACGGGTCTGCTCGCGACGTTGAAAGGTCTGCCGCTTGCGTACAACCGCGACCTGCAGGAAGACAAAGAGCCGTTGTTCGATTCGGTGAACCAGGTCGTCCTTGCCCTTGGAGCACTGTCGGGAATGATCGCGACGGCAAAGTTCAACCAACCGCGCATGCAGGCGGCCGCCGACGACCAGCTCGCCTCGGCCACCGACCTTGCCGAGTGGTTGGTGCGCAGGGGAGTGCCGTTCAGGAAGGCGCATGCTCTTGTCGGTGCCCTCGTGCAGCAGTGCATTTCGACCGGTGCTCCACTTGCCGAACTCGCTGCGGCGAGTCCCGACTTCGGTGCCGATGCTGCAGCGCTCATTGCTCCGGGCGTCGGTGTGTCGATGCGCACATCGCCGGGTGGTGCCGGGCCGACTCCGGCGCTCGCACAACGCCAACAACTGATGTCGGCCATCTCCGTGGCACGGCGCGAGCAGGAGGATCTGCGTGCTCTATGAACACCGCCTTCGCATTCGCTACGCCGAATGCGACATGCAGCAGGTCGTCTTCAACGCGCATTATCTGGCCTATTGCGACGACGCGGTCGATTGTTGGATGCGCGGGGCGCTCGGTGGCGACCTTCATTCGAAGGGTTTCGACTGCATGGTCAAGCGTGCGGAAATCACCTGGGTCAAGGGCGCGACGTTCGGCCACGACATTGTGATCCGCCTCGGTGTCACCAAAATCGGTGTGACCAGTTTCGAGGTTCTCGCCGAAGGATTCATCGACGGTGAGGTGAAGAGCTTCGAAGCGAACCTTCTCTACGTCAGCACCGTTCCGGGAGAGGCCAAGGCAACGCCGGTACCGCCGCACGTTCGCGAGGCATTCTCCGCCTACTCACGCTGAGCCTGGCGTACCAACTTCATCAGATCGACCAGGTCCTGTGGCCGACCGAGGGCCCACTTGTTGGCGACGATGTCGGCTTTTCCGATGACCGGAAAGTCGACACCGTCCAGGGTCGCGATGATGCGTCGTTCCCATGCCTCCTCGAACTCGACGCCGCTGATCGACGTCATCAGATCGATGCGAGTCGGGGTGAAGCCGAGCTGAACGACTGTGTCCGGCTCGGTGAAGTCTTTGTCGCACAGGCCGCTGTGCTCAAAACCGAATTGGGCAAGACAAGCGATGATCCTCTCTGCGTTCACAGGATCCGGCCAAACCCAAAGATCAAAATCTTCGGTCGCGCGGGGCAGTCCGTGGGCACCAAGAGCATGGCCTCCGACGACCATGAACTTGACCTCGTTAGCGATGAATAACTCGAGCAACTCTTTCGAGTCGGGGAACAGATCCATGGAAACCTCCAAAGATGCGTCGACGAAGATGTTCAACGTCGGCAATCAAGACGGAGGGCGATTGGGTTCGCCAATAGCGGAGGAGGCTGTCCTCGGATTCCTGGAACGTGACGACTTGAGCGACGCGCGCGATGCGGCCACGGGGTGGTCGATCAGCAGTCGGTTCCTGGATGGTCACGTGCCGATTCTACGCCGGGGGTGTGTTCACAGTCGGCGTGTACCGATGCCGTGATAACTGCTCGTGGCAAGTGGGTG
>CAZKVD010000077.1:0-6923 GCA_964556145.1 uncultured Bifidobacterium sp.
ACGAAATCGAACAGGCGGCCTACGAGTACACGAAGTCGATCGACGACGACGAGCGTGTCATCGTCGGCGTCAACAAGTTCAAGGTCGACGTCGAGCCCGAGCCGAAGGCTTTCCCCATCGACCCGAAACTGCAGGTCGAGCAGGTCGCCAGCCTGAAGAAATTCAAGGCCGACCGCGACATGAATCTGGTCAAGGCCAAGCTTGCCGACGTCACCGATGCGGCACGCGGTACGCAGAACCTTCTGTACCCGATGAAGGAAGCCCTGCGCGCCAACGCAACGTTGGGCGAGGTCAGCGACGCGTTGCGCGAAGTCTTCGGCACCTACCAGCCGTAAACGGCCCTACAGCCAGTTCACGTCGGGTGCCGGACGAGCCGGCGCCTCGACCACACCCGTCGGCCAGCCCAGGTACACAAGGCCCAGCACCTCGGTGTCGGGGGCAAAGCCACAGACTCCATTGATCACCGCATTCGCCCCACGCATCGGCGACCCCCACAGTGCAGCCAGACCACGTGCATGGGCCGACAGCAACAGGTTCTGGATCCCCGCCGCGACTGCGTAACGGTTCTCCGCTGTGCGTTCGGGGCTGTCGCCGGCTGCGGCGCCGATGGCGATGACGATGGGAGAACGCAGGTATTTCGTACGGGTCTTTGCGACCTTGGGTGCGTCGTCGCCCTGTGCGTCCATCACGTCGGCGATCGCTTCGCCGAGGGTGCGGCGCGTTTCACCCGACAAGACGGCGAGGCGCCACGGCCAGGTGCGTTTGTGGTTCGGCGCCCATGTGAGGAGCTCAAGCAGTTCCTCGACGATGGTGCGGGGAACCTCGCGCTCGGCATCGATGAGGAGGCTGCTGCGACGCGAACGGATCAGCGCAGCGAGCTCGTCGGGAGCCATGTCAGTTCTTGTGCAGCGCGGCGTTGAGTCCGCCCCACGTGCCCTGGCGTTGCACGACTTCGACCGTGCCGGTGGCGCTGTTGCGGCGGAACAACAAATTGTTGGCCCCCGACAGTTCGCGCGCCTTGGAGGTGTTGCCGTCGGGCAAACGAACAAGAGTCCCGGCCGTGACGTACAAGCCCGCTTCGATCACGCAGTCATCGCCGAGCGAAATGCCTAGGCCCGAGTTCGCGCCGAGGAGGCAGCGCTGGCCGACCGTGATCATTTCCTTGCCGCCACCCGAGAGCGTTCCCATGATGCTGGCGCCGCCACCGATGTCGCTTCCGTCGCCAACGATGACGCCCGCCGAAATACGACCTTCGACCATCGATGCGCCGAGTGTGCCCGCATTGAAGTTGCAGAAACCCTCGTGCATGACGGTGGTGCCCGCAGCGAGGTGGGCGCCGAGGCGAACGCGGCTGGCATCGGCAATACGCACACCCGATGGCACGACGTAGTCGGTCATGCGCGGAAACTTGTCGACGCCGTTCACGACCAGGTATTCGCCGCGTTGTGCGAAGTTCCACGAGATGCTGTCGAGTTGGTCGATTGCAACCGGGCCGCGGCTGGTCCAGGCAACGTTGGTGAGCAGGCCGAATGCGCCGTCGAGGTTCAGCGTGCGCGGCTGGGCCAGACGATGTGACAACAAATGCAGGCGCAGGTAGACGTCGCTTGCGCTCTGCGGAGCGGCGGCGGTGTCGACCACGATACGAACCGGCTCGAAGACGACGCCACGCTCGGGGTCGCCCGACTTGGCGAGGTCGATGCTGCTGTGAGGCGCATCGGTGGGGATGGAATCTCCCCAGCCGAGCGCCCGGAAGCGTGTGTCGAGAATTGCGCCATCGGCGGCAATCGTTGCGAGGCCGACGCCCCATGCGTTCTTGCTCATGTCGTGTCTCCTGTGTGCGTTGGGAGGCAACCGGTCAGTCGAGGACCTCGGGTCGCAGGGTGGGGAAGAGGATGACGTCACGGATCGTCGGCACGTTGGCGATGAGCATCGTCAGGCGGTCCATGCCGATGCCGAGACCACCGGTGGGCGGCATGCCGAATTCGAGCGCGCGAAGGTAGTCCTCGTCGACGGTTCCGGCTTCGGCATTGCCTGCTTCCTTCGAGCGCTGCTCGTCTTCGAAACGCAGGCGCTGCTCGATGGGGTCGTTCAACTCGCTGTAGCCGTTGGCAAGCTCGCGGCCACCGACGAACAGTTCGAAACGTTCGGTGAGATGCGGGTCGTTGCGGTCTATCCGGGCGAGCGGGCTGATTTCCACCGGGTGGCCGGTGACGAACGTCGGAGCGATGAGCTCGTGTTCGGCGAGTGCCTCGAACAATTCTTCGATGATCTTGCCCGAACCCCACCGCGCTTCGGTGCGCACCTTGTGCTTCGCGGCGAGTGCACGCAGCTCGTCGACCGGCTGCGAGGGGTGAACGGCCACGCCGGTTTTTTCCTGAACCAGGTCGATCATTCGTACGCGACGGAAGGGCTGGGCCAAGTCGACCGACAGGCCGTTGACGTCGACGATCGTCGTGCCGATCGAATCGCGTGCGGCTGCAGCGAACAACTCTTCGGTGATCGCCATGACATCGCTGTAGTCGCCGAAGGCCTGGTACAGCTCCATCATCGTGAACTCGGGGTTGTGGCGGGGCGAGATGCCTTCGTTGCGGAACACGCGACCGATTTCGTACACCCGCTCCATGCCGCCCACGATGAGACGCTTGAGGTGCAGTTCAAGTGCGATGCGCAGGTACAGACCCATGTCGAGGGCGTTGTGGTGTGTCGTGAACGGGCGAGCATGGGCGCCGCCGGCTTCGACGTGCAGAACCGGTGTTTCGACTTCGATGAAGTCCTTGGCCGCAAGTGTGCGTCGGAACGAGGCGATGATTGCGTGGCGCACGGCAAAGGCGCGGCGGGCGTCGTCGTTCGAGATGAGATCGGCGTACCGCTGGCGGTAGCGCGTGTCGGTGTCGGTCAGACCGTGCCACTTGTCGGGAAGCGGTCGGACTGCCTTGGCGAGCAGTTCGAGGCCCGACACCTTGACCGACAGCTCGCCCTTTCGGGTGGTCATCACGGATCCGTGCACGCCGACCCAGTCGCCGAGGTCGAGGTCGCCGATGTGCGCGAAGAGCTCGTCACCAACCACCGACTTCGAGACGAACAACTGAATTTCGTCGTCGCGGTCGCGCAGCGTGGCGAAGATCAGCTTTCCCTGGTCGCGCTTCAGCAGCACGCGGCCTGCAACCGCAACCTGGGTTTCGGTTTCGGTGCCGGGTTCGAGACTGCCGTGTGATGCGCGGATGGCGGCCAGAGTGTGCGACCGATCGAACCGGTACGGGTAGGGATTGGTGCCCTCGCTTCGCAGGGATGCGATCTGTTCCAAGCGCCGGTTGCGCTCGGCCACAAGACCGTGTTCGGATTCTGCGATCGGCGTGTCGGGGGATTCGCTCACGGGTTCCCACGGTAGTGCGTGGGCCCACAACTACCGTTGTCGATTGATGACTTCGCGGCGGCTCTCGGGATCAATGGCTGCGGTCACCGCCTTTGTCGTCGCCGTCGTTCCAACCGTTGCCGCCCACGCGGACACGGCAAATGTTCCCCTGCCCGTCACGCGTGAGTGGACCTCGCCGATGAAGCATGCGATCTCGATCTCCCGGCCGGCGGGAATCTCGCTCGCCGTGCGCGCACGTATCCGCGATGTTGCCTCGGCAATAGGGGCGGAGGCCTATCCGGGTCGTGCCGCGATGTTCGGCATGACGCGCATCGAACGCAACGGCAAGTCCATTCAGCGCATACCGTCGGGCAAGCAGGTGCCGATGTCGACCACCGTGCAGCCCGACGAAGTCGTGCGCAACCTGCTGACTGTTGAAGCTGCCGATGCCCTTGCCGCAGGTGGAGTCGTGATTGGCGACAGCTCGGCACGTTTTCGCGGGGCGCGCGAAGGCGATGTGATCACGTTGTTGAATCAACGGCGTCGGCCGGTCACCTTCTCGATTGGCCTCGTCGCCGATGACGACGTCGTGGGCGGAGGCGATCTGTTGATGTCGCCCGCGCAGGCCGACCGTCTCGGAGCAAAAACGGTGACGCGCTACACGGTCACAGGATTCCGGAACCCCGACACAGCAGCGTCGGCCCTCGCTGCGGCCGGGTTCGTGAACGGCATGGATTACCGCGTGCGTCGAACGTGGGACGGCGAGAACCCCGATGCAACGCTGGGTCTCGGCGAGGCGAAGTTGATCGTCGGTGAATTTGCCTACGAGATCACCAAGGCGGGCAAGGTCACCGCCGACCCGGGTTGGGTGCACCAGAACATCACCCCGCGGCGATTCTTCAGCGGAATCCCCGTACGAGCCGGTTGTCATCGACGCGTCTGGGCGCCCCTGCAGGGTGCATTGAACGAGATCAAGCGGGAAGGTCTCGAGGAACTGATCGACGTCGACAACACCAACAAGTACGGCGGGTGTTTCTATGCGCGGCTCAACCGCATCTCGGGGAGTTTGGGGTATCTGTCGCGTCACTCGTGGGGCATGGCCTTCGACATGAACACCACGACGAATTCGCAGGGGCGACCGCCAAATCTCGACTGCCGCATCGTGCGCATCTTCCGCAAGTGGGGATTTGCATGGGGCGGCAACTTCACGCCTGCCGACGGCATGCATTTCGAATACGTCGGCGAACGTCGCGACAACATCGATTACCCCTCGCGCTATTGCCCGAACGTGGTGGGCGGCGACCGATAGCCTTTCGGTCGTGGCGTTGCGATTCATCATCATCGGCGGCGGTCCCGCCGGAAACTCCGCGGCAACCTGGGCGGCTCGTCTCGGCGCCGAGGTTGTCATGGTCGAACGCGAGATCGTGGGCGGTGGAGCACACCTTCTCGACTGCATCCCCTCGAAGGCAATGATCGCCACGGGTGGTGCAATGAGCGCTACCAAGCGTTTTGCCGGCATGGGCATCGAACAGCACGATGTTGAGATCGACGTCGATTCGCTTGCCGAGCGCATCGGCGGCATCGTCAACCGTCTTCAGGGCACAACGACCCAGTTGCTCGAAAGCCAGGGCGTCAAGATCATCCGTGGAGAAGCGCGTTTTGTCGGCCCGAAGGAAGTTGCGGTACGCACCGCCGACGGTGAACAAACCCTGCAGGGCGACGCCTTTCTTGTGTCCACCGGTTCGCGGCCACGCATCCCCGATTGGTGCAAGCCCGATGGTGAACGGGTTCTCACCACCCGTGATTGCTACCCGCCAAAGGTGTTCCCGAAGAGCATCGCTGTCGTTGGCTCGGGTGTCACGGGCGTCGAATTCGTCCACATGTTCGCGTCATTCGGTGCGCAGGTCACTCTCGTGGTCAGTCGTCAACAGGTGCTTCCCGGCAAGGATCCCGAAGCAGCTGCAGCACTCGAGGATTCGTTCCTCAATCGCGGGGTGAAGTTGTTGAAGGGCGCGCGTGCCACGGCGATCGACCACGAAGGCGATGGAGTCGTCGTGAAGTGCGACGACGGCCGCGAGGTTCGCGCCACCCACGCGGTGCTCGCGATCGGCTCGGAACCCAATGTTGAGGGCCTGGGTCTCGAAATCGCGGGTGTCGAGCTCGATCCGCGTGGTTACGTCAACATCGATCGTCACTGTGAAACCAATGTGAAGGGCATCTACGCAGCCGGAGACGTCAGCGGCAAGCTGCCGCTGTCATCGGTGGCCTCGATGCAGGGCCGCAAGATTGCCGAGCACCTGATGGGTGCAAACCGGGCAACGCACCGTCACCTCGACTACGACAAGGCCGCATCGGCCATCTTCACACAGCCGGAAATCGCCGACGTGGGTCTTGCCGAAGCCGAGGCATTCGCAAACGGCCGCAAGATTCGCGTCACCAAGGTGCCGTTCTCATCGACGGCAAAGGCTCTGATCCACAACGACCCGCGCGGTTTCGTGAAGTTGATTTCCGACCCGAACACCGGCCAGGTGCTGGGCGGAACCATCGTCGGGCGTCACGCAGGCGAATTGATCAGCGTCATTGCCCTTGCGGTGACTGCGCACCTGAAGGTGGCCGACCTGCTCGACACTCTGTTCGTGCATCCGGCTCTCGCCGAAGCACTTCTCGACGCTGCCGAATAACGACTATTCGATGATGGCGACGATGTCGCCCGAGCCGACGGTGTCGCCGGCCTTCACCTTGATTTCCTTCACCTTGCCCGACTTCTCGGCCTGGATCTGGTTCTCCATCTTCATGGCTTCGAGAACGACGACGGCCTGACCGGCCTCGACTTCCTGGCCAACCTCGACGAGGACCTTGACGATCGTGCCCTGCATCGGCACGACGACGTCGCCGCTGCCCGAGCCGCCGGCTCCACCGGCGCCACCCGAGGCCGCACGAGCGGGCTTCTTCGCCTTGGCGGGTCCGGCCGAGGCAACCATCTGGCCCTCGGGAACCCACATCTTGACGGCGAAGCGCTTGCCGTTGACTTCGACCGTGGTCTTGCGCTCGACGAGAGCCTCGGCTTCGTCACCCGCGGGCGCAGGGGCGGCGGTTCCGACGTTCGACAGGTCGAGACGCTCTTCGACCCACTTTGTCGAGTGCTTGAAGGCAACGAAGTCGGGGTGTTCGAGAATTGCGATGTCGGCGGGGATCGTCGTGTGAACGCCCTCGACGATCATTTCGTTCAATGCGCGAATGGTGCGCGCAATCGCGGTTTCGCGATCCTTGCCCCACACGATGAGCTTGCCGACGAGGTTGTCGTAGTACTGGCTGACGGTGTCACCCGATTCGTAGCCACCATCGAAGCGAACTCCGAAGCCGTCGGATGTGACGAGCTTGGTGATGGTGCCGGGAGAGGGGAGGAACTTGCCGCCGGCCGGGTTCTCGGCATTGATACGAATTTCGATCGCGTGTCCGCGGCGTTGTGCGGCGACCTGCTTTTGGGTCATCGGAAGTTTTTCGCCCGATGCGACGCGGATCTGCCATTCGACAAGGTCGATTCCGGTGATCACTTCGGTGACCGGGTGCT
>CAZKVD010000078.1:0-4364 GCA_964556145.1 uncultured Bifidobacterium sp.
CGAACACGGCGAGTCGACCGAGACCGAACGACACCTGCTCGGTGCCGACGGTTCCATCACCCGCCAGTCCGTAAGCGAGCGCGTTGTACGCAGGGTTCCAGGGCAGCGTCATGCGTGCACCGGGGGACAGGGTTGCGTGTGCGACAACGATCGGCGTGTGCGTCGAGCCGGGGCCCGTTACGCCGTCGATTTCACCTGCGATGATGCGGATGATGGTTCCGGCATCGGCGGTTGTCACCAGCTTCACGAGGTCGGCTTCGAGGTTCTGGTACGCCGGCGGGATCATCTTCTTTGCCGACGGCAGGTTGACCCACAACTGAATGCCGTGAAACAGACCGCCGCGAACAACCATGTCTTCGGGTGGCGTCTCGATGTGCAGCACACCACCGCCGGCGGTCATCCACTGTGTGCCGCCATCGGTGATGACGCCGCCACCACCATGTGAATCCTGATGGATGAACGTGCCGTCGAGAATGTAGGTGACGGTTTCGAAACCGCGATGCGGGTGCCAGTCGGTGCCGCGCGGTTCATAAGGCGCGTAGTTCACTTCGCCCATTTGGTCCATCATGATGAACGGGTCGACTTCGGCGCGGGTCGCGCCGTAGAACGCGCGACGAACCGGGAACCCTTCGCCTTCGTGGCCCGACGGAGCGACGGTCACACGCTTGACGGGGCGGTCGCGCAGGTTGGGGTTCGATGCGATGTCGAGACCCACGCGAGTGAGGGTCAACGGGTCGGCGGTTACTGCAGGCATCCGGGGGGCTCCTTTGGTCTGAGCATCTGAGATTCAGATACTTGCGCTCGCAACTAATCTAACAGGGACGGAGAAACCCCGCAACGCGGGCCTAACGTTGCCGCGTGAAGGTCCCGTCGGCCCATCGAGTGCTCGCAATCGTCGTCGCGCTGATGCTGGCCGGTTGTGGCGCGCGGGAAGGCGGAGCCGGAGGCCTGCGGGCCGAGTCAATCGAGTGGGAGTTGTGTGGTGAGGTCGAATGTGCGGCATTCCGCGTGCCCATCGACCGTTTTGCGTCGCCATCAGGCGCGTCTACGAAGATTGAATTGCGGGTCTACCGTCAGATCTCGGATGCAGCGGACAGTCGTCACCTGCCGCTCGTTATTCATCCGGGCGGCCCCGGTGCCGACGTGCGCGCTGCCGTTCTCGGTGCACGCACGGCCCTCGCGCCGATCATCGATGACTTCGACATCTACGCGTTGTCGACCCGTGGAGCCATTGACGGTGCGGCGTTCGACTGCGGAGAAAGCCTGGGCGATCTGCGTGTCATCGACGACGATGCGAATGCCGCCGTCCGATTTGCCGAAGCTTGCAACGAGGTCTCTGCCGCGTTGGTCGGTCAGGTTGGGACGCGTCAGTCGGTTGAAGATTTGGAGATGTTCAGGGTCGCACTCGGCTTCGACAAGGTGCGGTTCTTGGGCTGGAGTTACGGCGCAACCCTCGGCGCGGCATGGGCGATGACGCATCCGACGTCCATCCGCTCGATGGTTCTCGACGCTCCGTCCGACCCTCGGCGTCCGTGGGCCGAGGAATTGTCTTTGCGCTATGCGGCTGCGACCGATGCCTTCGCACGCAGCACGGTGTCGACCTCGTTCGATGCGGCGGGCAGTGTTCGTGAGAGTGCACTCGCGCGCGAGTACCTCCTGTACGAGCCGTCAGAATCGGGGGCGGGTGATGTGCTCGTGGCACTGCGACTCGGTGAAACGCCGAACGGCAACAACGACGGCGGCATCGAAACACAGATCGGAGTGCACTGTTCTGACGTCACGCATGCCGAGGCGCGTGACGCGATTGCCGTCGCCGAACCGACGCCGCGAATCGGGTTCGGCGCAGCGTTCGATCGGGTGTGTCTGGAACTGGCCGAGTCTCGCTCTCCGTTGACGGGCATCTCGGTCGATCGCGCTGCGACACGACTCGGTGTGATGGTCGTCTCGTCGGCGGCCGATCACGTTATTCCTGCGGCCGTTTCGCAGAGACTGGCGAGGGAAATGCTATGGCGCAACGTCGTTGCCGAGACGAATCGCCATCTCGCCGTCGGATTGGATGCGATGACGACGAAAAAAGCGATGTCGTTTCTCGCCACCGACGACTAGTCAGTGGTCGAAACGTCCCGGTGGTGCGGCGTCGGGTTTGCGGGCCCACATCTTCTTGCTGTCGAAGTTCAGTTCGTAGTCGGGCTTCAACTCGATGACGACACGGCCCGGTGAATCGAGCAACGCGAGGAAGGCCTGCGCGCCTGCTTCATCGTCCTTTCGGATGGCGCGTGCCAGTTCGGGCAACATCCAGTCACGAGTGGCGCGATCGTCATGCACGATGCAGCGTCCACGAACCGACACTGTCTTGCCGGGGCCGATCGAGGTGCCAACCGACGAGATCATCGCGGCTGCATAGCCAGTGCGCCGGATCGCAGGGATACGTGCGCGCGTGCCTGCGGCCGTCAGCCAGATGCTGCCCTTGCGCCAGATGAAGCTCATCGCCACACCGAAGGGTTGGCCGGCTTTGTTCGTCCAGATGAAGGTGCACTCGACCTGCTCGTTCAGCAACCGTTCGCGCAAGTCCGCGTCAAGTCCACATTCGGCAAGGTTCTCTGCGTCTTCCACGCCGAGACAGTAGCGGTCGGCGTGGGGTAGCACACAAGTCATACCACGGTAGTATTCAGGCATGAAACTCAGCATCAGTCTTCCGGACGATGATGTCGCCTACCTCGACGAGGCCGTGGAATCGGGAACTTATGCCTCGCGGTCCGCCGCCATCGCACGCGCGCTGCGCCTCCTTCGGTCGGCCGAACTTGGCGACATGTATGACCTTGCATTCAAAGAGTGGGCACTGTCGGGTGATGCCGAAGCGTGGGATGCGACGACGGCAAAGGACTGGACCTGACGGTGCTACGTGGTGAGATCCGATTGGTGGACCTCGAGCCCGCGTTGCCCGGCGAAGCACGAAAGATTCGCCCTGCGGTCATCGTCAGTAACGACGTACAGAACATGCGGGCAGTGATGTCCGACTTCGGCACGGTCACGGTCGCGGCCGTGACATCGAATGTCCGGAATGTCCTGCCGTTTCATGTACTGATTACGGCCAAGGAAACGGGGCTTGATACCGACAGCAAAATTCAGGCCGAGCAGATCCGCGCAGTGTCGGTCAAACGCGTCGGAAAGTATCTCGGTCGTATCACCGCGGAAAACACGGTTCGTCTTGATGCAGCACTTCGGCTCCATCTTGAACTGTGAATCCGGTCAGGGTTCGACGATGTTGAAGCCGGGCTCGAAGGCGTCGATGTTGCCGAAGATGGTCAGCAGCGCTGACGGGTCGCCATCGAGGGAAATGTTGCCTGCGGCTATCTGATCCATGAAAGTGGTCTCCTGCAGCATCACGCGGATGAATTCGGTGCGCGACGTGGTGACAGCAACGCTTGCGGCGGAATCGTGGCGGCCGTTGACGGCGAAGAGGGTGCGGTTCGACAGTCCGAGCACCCACTTCTCGTTCACGTCGGTGAAGGTCCAGTTGACGAGCGCCGATTGGCCACCAACTTCTTCTGACTTCAGGCGAACCGAGACGGTGTCGAAGATCTGTTCGACGGTCATTGCGCCGAGGATGCCCTTGCCGCGGGCATTCGCGCCGCCCAACTTCACCGGTCCGTTGCGTAGTTCCTGGGCACCCTGCAGATATGCGTTGCGGAACGTCGAGGATTCGGCCTGATAGCCCAACTGCTCCAACGCATCGGCCTGCAGTTCGCGTGCTGCGGTGTTGTTTGGATCGGCGAACACGAGGTGGTTCACCAGCTCGGCAACCCAGCGGTACTCGCCCGCGTCGAACCACGACTTCGCCTTTGCCAGCAGGGCGTCGGCACCGCCCGCAAGTTCCACGTAGCGCCTGCCCGCATCGGATGGTGCAAGCTTGTTCAGGTTCGCCGGGTTGCCGTCGTACCAACTGAGGTAACGCTGGTAGACGGCCTTGCAGTTGTGAACGAGGTCGCCGTAGTAGCCACGCGTGTGGCCCTGTGCGAGGAACTCGTCGGGCAGTCGCAACTCGGCTGCGATCTCGGTGGGGACGTAGCCCTTGTTGGCGAGCCGCATCGTTTGGTCGTGCATCCACTTGTACAGGTCGCGCTGCAGCGTGAGGAATTCGCGAACGTTGTCCGTGCCCCAACGCGGCCAGTGGTGCGAGGCGAACACGAGTGTCGCCTTGTCGCCGAAAAGTTCGATGACTTCGTTGATGTACTTCGACCATGCAAGCGAGTTGCGCACCTGGGCGCCGCGGATGGGCACGAGGTTGTGCATCGTGTGCGTGCAGTTCTCGGCGGTGCAGAGCCAACCGAAGTCGGGAAAGAAAAAGTTCATCTCGGCCGGGG
>CAZKVD010000078.1:4374-6898 GCA_964556145.1 uncultured Bifidobacterium sp.
GCGCACGCCGTCGACGGTCATCTCTTGCCCGGTATGTGTGATGTCGTGCGTCGGTGCGATGAGGCCGGAGATGTCGTGCGGCACTCCCTTGCCGAGTCCCGCGTCGATGTGTGCGTCGGCGCCGGGTGGCAACAGAGGCCCGAATTGGTAAGCAGAACGACGCAACATCGCGGGACCGGCGATGATGTTTTCCGACACGGCTTCGTGCAGGAATCCCTCGGGTGCGATCACGATGCAACGACCGGCATCGACGTCGGCCTGCGTGGTCACCCCGAGAACACCGCCGAAGTGGTCGGCGTGCGAGTGCGTGTAGATGACGGCCACGACGGGTCGCATGCCGAGATGTTGATTGGCAAGATCGAGGGAGGCGCGTGCGGTTTGGCCCGAGGTGAGGGGATCGATGACGATCCAGCCGGTGTCGCCCTGAATCAGTGTGATGTTCGAGATGTCGTAGCCGCGCACCTGCCAACACTTCGGCGCAACTTCGAACAAGCCGTGGCGGCGGTTCAACTGCGCCTGTCGCCACAGGCTGGGATTCACCGTGTCGGGTGCTGGTGCGTCGTCGGCGATGAAGGCGTAGCGCGACATGTCCCACACCGACCGTCCGGTCGCGTGGTCGGTGATGCGGCCGTCGGGAATTGCCGCAACGAACCCGCGGTCGACACGGGCGAAGTCGTCGGTATCGAGATTGAACGTGACGGCACTATTGGCGGCGCGCGTGTGTCGAGTAGCGGGCTTTCTCATCCGCGGATCCCCCTTTGGATCGACTCGAAAATACTTGCCATGTTTTTCACCTGTGTCGGGTTCAAATGATCGAAGAGATTGTTCCGCACGTTTTCGACGTGGTGAGGCGCGGCCTTCTGGAGTCGGCGCAGACCCGGGGGCGTGAGCACGGCCATCATGACGCGGCGGTCTTCCTCGCTGGGTTGACGTGCGACGAGACCGCCCTTCACCAAACCGTCGAGGCGGCGTGTCAGGCCGCTGGGGGACAGGCGCAATGCATCGGCGAGATCGCACATGCGCATGGACCGATCGTCGGCTTCGGACAGATAAACGAGAACCTGGTAGTCACCCAGAGTCAGGCCGTGCTCGGCGAGACCTGCTTCGAAGGCGGCCATCAGATCGCCGATGCTTTCGATGAACGACCGCCAGGCAACGGCCTCGGTTTCGTTCAGCCATCGTGGTTGTGACATACGATCATGATAGTGACGTAACACAACAGTTGCGGACGCAAACAATCGACACATTGGGGGAAACATGTCAGCAGATCTCGAGCGACGTATCGCGCGCCTAGAGGCAATCGAGGCGGTGCGCTACGCGTTTCATCGCTACTTCTTCGCAATCGACAACAACAACATTGATCTGTTGATCAACGAGGTGTTCACCAAGGATGCGGTCCTTGTGATCTCGAACTATCCGCCGGGAAGTGGCCAGAACCTGTTGCTCGACACCGAGGAAAAGATTCGCGCGGTCTACGGGCCAATCAAGGCCGACGGGCATCGGCACAACGCAACGAACACGTCGGTGTGGGTGAATGAAGACATCACCGAGGCGAAGGTGTCGAGTTTCTTCGTCACCACCATTGCGTGGGGCAACCAAGGCGGCATGTACGAGGGCACCTTCGTTCCGATGGGTGACGGCACGTGGAAGGCAAAGCGCTGGTTGGTGTCGAGCCAGTGGGGTTGGCGCCTCACCGACACCGAGTACACGATGCCGGCTCCGTACCTGTACGAGCCCCCGTCGGTGGGAACCGAAATGGGCGGCTACCAGCCCCAGTAGTGCGTAGTGATATCTCGTGCACGGTGAGGCTCGTCCGGCCGAACTGAACGAGCATGGCGACGTGCAAATCAGAGACAAGATCATTCTCGTTACGGGCGCAACCGGTGGCCTCGGCGCTTCAATCGCGGCGGAGATCGAGGCCCGTGGTGGCTATGCGCTTCGCACCTCGGGCGGCGAGTGTGACATCGCCGTCGCGGAAGACCGTGCTGCCATCACGCAAATGGTGGTTGACCACGGCGGAATCGACGGTGTCGTGTTTGCTTCCGGCATCGTCGGCTTTGGCGCGCACGGCACGCTTGCGCCGGGATCAATCCAGCGCCTCGTCGATGTCGATGTCACGGGCCCCTTGGAATTGACCAACGACCTGCTTCCGCACGTGCGCGATGAGGGCGTCATTGTCTACATCACCGGGGCGGTCGTGGACTTCACGACAATCGGCATGGCTGCATACACCGCAGCAAAAGCCGGCCTCTCAGCTGCGTGCCCCGTGCTTCGTCGGGAGCTTCGCGGCCGAAAGATCAATGTGATTGATGCGCGCCCGCCGCACACCGAAACCGGTCTCGCGACGCGCGCGGTCTACGGCGAAGCGCCGAAGATGAAACAAGGACTCGAACCCGAAGTTGTGGCGCGGCGAATCGTCGTTGCGGTCGAAAACGACGAGAGCGAACTAGCGCCCGTCGTGTTCAGCGAGTAGCGCGTCGAGGTAGTCGGCGCTTGTCAGTTCGAGAGCGGAACACGAGTTCAA
>CAZKVD010000079.1:0-6798 GCA_964556145.1 uncultured Bifidobacterium sp.
GTCGACGCCCTTGATTCCCGTCAACGGCGGCTGGTTCGTGGTCATTGGTTCCCCCCGGAACGTCGTCGTGTGTTGAGGGAGATGTTGGCAGATCAGCGGACGGGCGGCGCAACGCAAGTCCAGGGCCGGCCGCGTTCCATCGCGAGGCCGATGTCGAGCAACACCTGTTCCTGGTGGTGTTTGCCCACGATCTGCAGCCCGACGGGCAGCCCTTCGACCAGGCCCGCCGGTACCGACAACGCAGGGTTGCCGTGCAGGTTCGCGGGGAAGGTGAGACGGCCATTGTTGGCGGCGCCGGCAACGATGCCCCCGAACGTGTCGGGCAGGGGTCCGTCGGCTGCAAATGCAACGTCTGGATTGCTTGCGGTCAAAACGATGTCGACGTTGCGGAAGATCTCAGCCATGCGTTCGTTCAGTGCCGCGCGTCGGGTTTCGATCTTGTGGCGTGATTGCGAGCCGTACAGGCCCTCGGTGAACTGCAGGCCCATGCGGATCTCGGGGGTCAGGTCGTCGGCGCATCCGGGCCACAGATCACCGAGCTCTTCGCGGATCGAAATCATTCCCGAGATCGACCACGCCGCACCCATGCTGGGCAGCGTCGTGTCGACCCCGTCGACGCGTCGCATCCCGGTCGTGCGAATCAACCAGTCGGCGACCTCTTCGAGCACGTTCCACATGGTGGGCGAAACGGTTGCGCCACCCCAGTTGTCGACCACGGCGACGCGCAGTCCGCGCAGGTTGATGCTGCCGAGTTCGTCTTCCCAGCCCGAGACGCGCGGAAGCGACAGCGGATCGCGGGCGTCGTGGCCGTTGGCGACGTCGAACCAGCGTGCCGTGTCACGGATGCTGCGTGACACACAGCCCGTCGACACCGTGAGGTTGCCGAGGTAGTGCATCGGTGCGCGCGGAATACGTCCGTAGGTGGACTTCAGTCCGACGAGTCCGCAAAAGCCGGCAGGGATACGAATCGACCCGCCGCCATCGCCCGCGGTGGCGATGGTGCAAAGACCACCCGACACTGCAGCAGCGCTGCCACCCGACGAACCGCCCGGGGGGCGGCCGTGCTGCCGTGGGTGGTGCGACGAGCCGTTGAGACGAGGGCGCGTGACGTTCACCCCGCCGAACTCGCTGGCGGTAGTCATTGCATAGGGCACCATGCCACCCTCGCGTGTCAGGCGTTCGACCTGTAGCGACGTGTGTGTGCCGCGACGGTTCGCGAACGCGACGCATGCCTCGGTGTCGGGCCAGCCCGCAACCGACTCGAGTTCCTTGACTGCGAGTGGCACACCACCAAAGGGCAGGTTGACGTCGGCGTGCGCCGCTGCGTCGAGGGCGCGTTCGGCGTCGATGAAACTGAAGGCATTCAGGCCGAGTTTCTTGTTCGCCTCAGCTGCGGCGATTGATGCCCGCATTTCTTCGACCGGATGTCGTCGGCCGGCACGGAACTCGTCGACGAGACCGCAGGCATCGCCCTGGTAGGTGTCGGATGGGGCATGCGTCATGGCGCCGAAACTACTGGAGTTGCCCTCGTGCCGTTAGCGTGTCGTCGTCATGGACACACGTGCGTTCCTCGGTCTGGAGTCCAGCCACAATCCGTTCCGCTGGCACATGGAAGTCACGCAGCGTGTGTCGACCTCGGGAAACTTCCTCTTCGGTGGATGCGGTCTCGGTGCGGCAATTTCGGCGATGGAGGGGACTACCGGTCGCAACACCATCTGGGCGACCTCGCAATACCTCGCGTACGCAAAACCGGGTCAGGTTCTCGACATCGACGTCACGGTCGCCGTCGCCGGCCACCAAATCACGCAGGCCCGCGCGGTGTGTCACGTGGGTTCGCGTGAAATTCTCACGGTCAACGCCGCGTTGGGCGACCGCCCGATGGACGAGCACGGCCAGTTCGAGGTGATGCCCGAAGTTCCCGCGCCCCTTGATTGCCCGCCCCGTGAACACCGCCTCGTTGCCGACGGTTCGATCAACGACACGTTGGAACAGCGCATGGCCAAGGGTCGTTCCATCGATTCCCTCGACGGAACGTTGGGCGACGGACGCACACTCATGTGGGCACGCATTCCACAGGTCATCGAGGGCATCGACGCCAGCGCGCTCGCGGTGCTCGGCGACTTCGTGCCGATGGCCATCAGCCATGCGATGGGCGTTCGTGGCGGGGGCAACAGCATCGACAACACCCTGCGCGTGGTGAAACTGGTTCCCACAGAGTGGGTGTTGCTCGACATCCGCATTCATGCCGTCGAACGCGGATTCGGCCACGGCCTCGTGCACATGTTTGCCGAGGACGGCACGCTGCTCGCCACGGCCAGCCAGAGCGTTATCTTCCGTTACTGGCCGTAATCCCGCTTTCTGGAAAGATGGCGCCATGACGGGCGCAGCACTTCCGAGACGTAACGGCATGACGGTTCCCCTCCCGGGGCACCTCCACACGCACCGCGAGGGGCTGGCGAAGCTTGCCGACCTTGGTTACAGCGACATCTGGTCGGCTGAGTCCGACGGCGCCGACGGCTTCACGCCGCTCGCGCTTGCCGCAGCGTGGGAGCCGCGACTGCGTCTCGGCACCGCCATCATTCCCGCGTTCACGCGTTCACCTGCCGCGTTCGCGCAGTGCGTTGCGTCGTTGGCCGACGCGGCACCGGGTCGTTTTGCGATCGGTATCGGCTCGTCGAGCAACGTGATCGTCGAAAAGTGGAACGGCGTACCGTTCGTCGAGCCCTACAAGAAGGTGCGCGACGTCGTGCGATTCCTGCACGATGCTCTCGGTGGCGAGAAGATCGCCAAGAAATACGACACGTTCGAAGTCAACGGATTCCGTTTGGGCGTGAAGCCCGAGGTGAAGCCGCAGATTCTCGTTGCGGCACTGCGCGAAGGAATGTTGAAGCTCGCCGCGCGCGAGGCCGACGGCACAATCATCAATTGGCTGTCGCCGACCGACACGAAGAAGGTTGCTGCAGTGGTGAACGAGGCCGCGGGCGGCCAACCGAAGGAAATCGTCTGCCGAATCTTCTGTTGCCCCAGTGAAAACACCGAGGTCGTGCGCCAGGCGGCCAAGTTCGCGATCGCTGCGTACCTGAACGTTCCCGTGTACGCAGCATTCCACGAATGGTTGGGTCGTGGGCCGCAGCTGCAGGGTATGTGGGATGCGTGGAAGGCCGGCGACCGCAAGGCCGCGCTTGCCGCGATTCCCGACGAAGTTGTCGACGAACTGGTGGTGCACGGCTCGCCGGCCGAATGCCGCAAGAAAATCGATGCCTACTTCGCCAACGGCGTGACCACCAGCTCGATTGCGATCATGGCCCTCGACCCGGAACTGAACTACTGGAAGGCCGTCGAGGAACTGAGTCCTTCGCGCAGCTAGTCGTCAGACTCCGAGTGCGTCGGCAAGTCGCCGCCACTCGACGTGCGGCATCGTGCGCGGTGTCGAGGTGAGAACCTGAATTGCCACGTGGTCGGCACCGGCGGTTTCGTGCTCGCGAATACGGCGCACGATTGCGTCTTCGTCGCCCCAGGCCACGATGGCGTCGATGACGCGGTCGGAGGCGGGCGTCGAAGCCGAACCGAAGTCGTCATCGGTGAAGCCGAACGAACGGAGGCCGTTGAGATAGTTCGGCTGCTGCAGGTAGCGGGTGAGATTGCGACGTGCGGTTTCGCGCGCGGAGTCGGCGTTGGTGTCGAGCACGACCATCAATTCCACCGCGAGGTTCTTTGAACCCGGCGAAGATACGGAATCAAGATCACCGCGGGCGCGCACGGTGTGCTCGGGTGGCATGAGGTAGGTGAAGGCCCCGTCGGTGCGTTCGGCAGCGAGGCGAACCATGCGCGGCCCGACGGCCCCGAGAACACGACGCGGTGCGGCGGGCTTGGGGCAGATGAACTCGGCGGCGTCCATCTCGTCGAGGTAGTTGCGCATGCGTGTCAGCGGCTTGTCGTAGTCGACGCCAGGTAAGGCGCGCTGGACAAACGAGGCATGACTGACACCGACGCCGAGAATGAAGCGGTCGGGAAATGCCTCGGACACCGTCATCCAGCCGGCATTCATCGACACCGGCGCGCGCAACTGCAGGTTTGCGATGCCACTGGCAAGCTTGATGTTGCGGCTGGCACCGAGCAGCAGCATTGCGTTGGCGAAAATCTCGCGGTTGGTGGTTTCACCGATCCAGAAGGTGGTCCAGCCCATTGCGTCGAGTTCGGCAAAGCCGTCTCGTGCCACGGCCGCGGGCTGCAGTTCGAAGGCTGCGGAGAAGATGCCGTACTTGCCAAGTTCCAGCTTGCGGTCGGGTGTCGGGGTTTCGTTGGTCACGAATGGAGAAACTAACCCTCGGCTCCGACGGTTGCCTGTTCGGCGAGTTGTTGACGGATGAGTGCGATGTGCTTCAGGCCCAATTTGCGTGTGTTTTCGGACAGGCGAAGTTGCAGCGGGGGCTCGTAGCCGTCGAGCGCCAGTGCGGGCTGTTTGGGGGAGGAGTTCCGTTTCACACAAACAGCATTGCGAGGGGGTGTGACGCGACCATCGGGGTACGGTTGTCGGCGATGTCGAACGACGCCCCCCACGACGACCAAGGTGCGGGTCGCAAGGGGTGGAAACTCCTCGGCGAGACCCTGCGCGAGCAGCGCCGTGGCCTGGCCGTGGGAGTGGCGGTGGGCATTGTGTGGGCCATCGCCAAGATCTCGGTTCCCAGCCTTTTCAGGCTTGGTATCGACAGGGGAGTCGAGCGCAGTGGGTCGCTTCTCTTCTGGACTCTTCTCATTGCGCTCGCCGGCGTGGTCACGGGCATCTTCACCGCGTTCCGACGCTGGATTGCCTTCCGTGAAAGCCGTACCACCGAAACGGCCCTTCGCGAGCGCTTGTTCACGCACCTGCAGGGTCTGCACATCGGATACCACGACGTGGCCCAGACGGGCCAACTGATGAGTCGTGCGTCGAGCGACCTCGGCTTGGTTCAGGCCTTCGTGGTGATGATTCCGCTCACGCTGTCGAACGTGATGCAGATCCTCGGCGTCGTGGTGATTCTTGCCATCAGCCAACCGTTGTTGGCTCTTGTTGCGTTGTTTCCGTTGCCCTTCGTCAATCTGTTGGCGCGCCGCTTCAGCAACGCGATTCATCCCGCAGTCCTCGCCGTGCAGGCCGAACAAGCACAGTTGGCCAACGTCGTCGAAGAGTCGGTGTCGGGCATTCGTGTCGTCAAGGGGTTCGGTGCCGAAGGCGCGCAGATGGCCAAGTTGAGGAAAGAAGCCGACGACATCCGCCGGGTGTCGCTGGGTGCCGCCCGTATTCGCAGCCGCTTTCTTCCGGGCATCGACCTGTTGCCCTCGCTCGGTCTGATCGCAGTGCTCGGTCTCGGCGGACATCGTGTCATCAACGGTCAGATGTCGGTCGGCGAGCTTGTCGCATTCAACACCTACCTCATCATGCTCATCTGGCCGTTGCGTAACATCGGCATGACGATCGCCTTCGGTCAGCGTGCCGCCGCGGCGCTGATTCGGGTCAATGAAGTGCTGGCAACCGAGCCCGCGGTTGCCGATCCACCGAAGCCGCAACGTCTGCCGGAACGTTCGAGCTCGGCTTTCACCGGCGCCGTTCTGTTCCGCGACGTTCATTTTGCGTATCCCAACGGAACCGACGTCTTGCACGGTTTCGACCTCGAGGTACGGCCCGGCGAGTCGATTGCGCTCGTGGGCGCCACGGCCAGCGGAAAGAGCACCGTTGCACGGTTGCTGCTGCGCTTCTACGACGCCCAGCGTGGTTCGGTGTCGCTCGACGGAATCGACGTGCGCAATCTGCGTCTTGCCGACCTGCGCAAATCCGTCGCCGTGGTGTTCGAGGACACGTTGCTCTTCAATGACTCGGTTGCGGCGAACATTGCCTTTGCCGACCCGAACACTCCGCAGGACCGAATCGAAGAGGCCGCACGTCTGGCGGGAGCACACGACTTCATCCTCGAACTTCCCGACGGCTACGAAACCGTGCTCGGTGAACGTGGCTATTCACTGTCGGGTGGCCAACGCCAGCGAGTTGCGATCGCTCGTGCCATCGTTGCCGACCCACGGGTTCTCGTTCTCGACGATGCCACTTCGGCGGTCGACCCGTCGAAAGAACACGAAATTCGTGCGGCGATGGCAACCGTCATGCGTGGCCGAACGACTTTGGTCATCGCCCATCGTCCCGCCACCATTGCACTTGCCGAGCGCGTGGCTCTGCTTCACGACGGTCGCGTTGCGGCAATCGGAACGCACGAGGAACTGTTGCGCACCAGTGAGCGCTACGCCGACGTGTTGGCAGCCCAGCAACGGCGCGAATCCGATGCCAAGGCGGCCGGCTGATGGCGTGGCGCCAGGGCGTTGGCCTGACCGAGGAGGAGCGCGTCACCCGTGACGAGGCGAAGAGCCTGTTGTTGCGCACGTTGCAACTGGCCTCTCCGTTCCGGCGGACCATCTGGTTTGCATTGGTCTGTGTCATCACGGTCACCCTTTGTTCGCTGGCGGGTCCGGTGGTCATCAAGCACGGAATCGACGCCGGAATCCGCAAGGCCGACGAAGGTGCGCTGAACCTTGCCGTCGTGATGTACGTCGGCATCGTCATCGTTTCGTATTGCGTCGGACGGTTGCAATACATCCTCATCAACAATGCGGGTGAAAATTTTCTGCGCCTGCTGCGCATCAAGGTGTTCGCCCAGATGCAGCGTCAGTCGATGAGTTTCTTCGACCGCGAAAAGGCCGGCGTGTTGGTCGCGCGTATGACCGCCGACATCGAGAGCATGGCCGAAATCGTGCAGTGGGGTCTGCTGCAGT
>CAZKVD010000080.1:0-6762 GCA_964556145.1 uncultured Bifidobacterium sp.
CGGCGAACGGCTCGGGCACGTCGTACGCAGTGTCCGGCGCGTTGGTGATGCCGGCGGCGAACGTGACGCTGCATGCGCAGTGGGTACCCGCCAACTTCGGTGTCGTTTACAACGCCAACGGCGGTACGGGCGCTCCGGCGGCGATCAATGCTGCGTTTGGCTCGACCGTGACGATCTCGACAAATCAACCAACGCGCACCGGACACACGTTCCGCTGGTGGACAACCACCTCCAATGGAACAGGCACGACGTACCGCAATCCTGCAACGGGGACGTCAGTCAGCTCGTTCTCGATGCCCGGCTCGCAGGTCACTCTCTATGCGCAGTGGTTGGTGAATTCCTACGTCATCACCTACAACGCGAACCTCGGATCGAACGCACCCGCGTCGCAGAACGCGAATTACGACACCACCGTCACGGCGTCGGCGAGCGCGCCGACGCGCGCGGGTTACACCTTCACCGGTTGGAACACCGCCGCCAACGGAACGGGCACCAGCTACGCAGGTGGGGGCACGTTCCAGATGCCGGCAACCGACTTCGCGCTCTACGCACAGTGGCAGGCAAACACTTACAACGTCACCTACAACGTGAATGGTGGGGGAAGCGCGGCGCCGTCAACGCAGTCCGCGACCACCGATTCAACGATCACGGTGTCATCCACGGTGCCATCCCGCACCGGTTACAACTTCGCGGGCTGGAACACCTTGGCAAGCGGGTTGGGTGCACCGCGTACGTCGGGTGGCACATTCACAATGCCGGCAAGTCACGTGACGCTTTATGCGCAGTGGAACCCACAGACACTCGCGATTTCCTACAACGGCAACGGCGGTACGAACGTTCCCGGTGGGCAAAACGGCGTCGTCGACTCGTCGGTGACGATTTCCGCAACGGTGCCGACGCGCACCGGTTACACGTTCACCGGTTGGAACACCGCGGCAAACGGCTCGGGAACCTCGCGTGCCAGCGGAGCAACGTTTGTGATGCCGACAACCGCTGTCACGTTGTTTGCGCAGTGGCAGGCGATTCCGTACGCAGTGACCTACGAGGCGAACAACGGCACCGGTGCCCCGACGGCAACAAGTCACACCTATCTCGACACCGTCACGCTTTCGTCGACGCTTCCGACACGAGCCGGTTACTGGTTCAACGGTTGGAACACCGAAGCGAATGGATCGGGCTCCGGCTACACCGATGGTGGATCACTGACCATGCCGGCGGCGAATGTGACGCTGTACGCGCAGTGGGTGGCCGATCTGTACCGCGTGGTCTACAACGCCAACGGTGGCGTCGATGCCCCTGCGGATCAGGTGTTGGCGACCGACTCGACGGTCGCGATCTCGAGCACCGTGCCGACGCGGGTTGGTTTCGACTTCCGGTACTGGACGACGACACAGAACGGAACGGGTTCCACTTACAGCAATCCGGCTGCCGGTTCGGCTGTCGACAACTTCACGATGCCGCCCAGCAACACGACACTGTATGCACAGTGGGCGGTGCGGTCGTACCAGTTTGCATACGACGCCAACGGTGGAACAGGCGCACCGAGTGGTGCGTCGACAGCGTACGGCAGCACGGTGACCGTGTCGGCCACTGTGCCGACACGCTTGGGCCACACGTTCACCGGGTGGAATACGGCGGCGAACGGCTCGGGCACCTCGTACGTTTCAGGCAACACCCTGGCCATGCCCGCAAGTGCGTTGACTCTGTATGCCCAATGGACCGCCGACAATTACTCGATCACATACTTCGCAAATGGCGGTTCGTCAGCACCGGTTGCCCAGACCGAGACGTACGGCACCGTTGCATCGGTCTCGGCGACGCCGGCAACTCGATCCGGCTACACCTTCGATGGCTGGAACACGCAGGCTGACGGACTTGGCACGTCGCGCGCCAGCGGCAGCAGCTTCACGATGTCGAACGCAAACGTCGACCTGTACGCATTGTGGACTGCACAAACCTTTGCGGTGTCCTTCAACGCAAACGGCGGATCGGGGTCCCCGGCAAACGTCACCGGTGCAACCGACTCGTCAGTCAATGTTCCGGTGAGCACCCCAACCAGGGCCGGATACGACTTCACCGGTTGGAACACACTGCAAGCAGGAACGGGAACGGGTTACCTGGCCGGTTCGACGTTGGTCATGCCGCCGAACAACCTCACTTTGTGGGCACAGTGGCGGGCACAACGGTTCGAAATTGCGTACAACGTGAACGGTGGCGCTACGAACCCGCCGGTGGGCGCCATCGCAGCAACCGGCTCGTCGGTTCAGGCTGCGGCAACGACACCCACGCGAACCGGCTACCAGTTCGCCGGCTGGAATTCGGTGGCTGACGGAACAGGTATCTCGGCCACGGCCGGCGACAACTTCAGCATGCCCCCCGGCAATGTCACCTTGTTTGCCCAGTGGACGCCGCTGAATTTCCGCGTTACGTACGACGCCAATGGCGGAGTCGGCGCGCCAACGAACGGTACTGCGGGTACCGACACAACGTTCACGGTCACGTCGTCGAAGCCGACACGAACGGGTCATGCATTCACGGGTTGGAACACGCGTGCGGACGGTTCCGGAACTTCGTACGCGGCGGCCGCAACCTTCACCATGCCTCCGAACGACGTTGCGTTGTGGGCACAGTGGACGGTGGCGGCCGAGCCACCGGCGACCACCACCACGACAAAACCGGCAACAACCACGACAACCACAACGACGGTTGCGGTGGCTTCGGCTCCGGTGATCGCTCGATTGGCTGCGCCACAAACGGAGTACGTCGTTTCGGGGCGTTCGGTGAAGATCGAACCCCTGAAGCAGGCCCCGCCGCCGGGTGATGCGTGGGATCAGTCCTCGATGGGCGTGTACGTGCTTGGCGCCAATCCGACGAAATCGGCCGACAACGGTCTGCTGTCGGCAGTGCGTGGAGCAACAAGGTTGAAGACCATCGGCGGTGTGTGGACCGTCGACCGCGCGAAGGGCACCGTGTCGTTCGTGGCCGCCGACGGCTTCGAGGGTCGTGAGCGCGTTGGCTTCGTCGTCACAACGAAACTGGGTGTCGAACACCGCACCACACTCACCGTCAAGGTTCGTGCCGCACGACCCGACCTGCCCGTTTCGGGAAACAATGTCGACGGGCCCATCAGGTCGGCGATGTTCTTGCTGGTTCTTGGCCTGTTCCTTTGTGGGTTCGGCCGCGTCCGCAGTCGTCGCTGATGATTCGACTCGAGGGGCGGAGTCGAGCACCCCGCATCACTTCGATGAAGATTATTCTCCAGCGAATGGTTTGCCGTCAGGCCTCGCGCATCTATTTCATTCCGGCCGTCGTCATCGCTCTGCTGCAGGTGGTTGCGCCACTCCCGGCCACTGCATCGGGTGGAGTCGTGTCGATGTCGCGCAGCGCGTCGTCGTTGTCGGGCGATGGTGGCGGAACTGTCATGGTGACATCAGGTACGCCCGTCGCGGCACCGGGCACCGTCAGTCAAACCATCACGCAGACTTTCGACCCGACACGTGCGAAGTTGAGCGGGGTAGGGGACATCACCGCACCGAGCGGCTGGACACTTTCCTATTCGGGTGACGGCACAACGTTTGGTGCCGCACCGAACAACTCCGCAGGCTGGGCCGCGGTGCGTGCCGTGCGTGCAACGGGTTCGATTCTCTCCGGTGGAGACTCCAGCGGTCTCCAGATTGCAAACGGAACGGCGACCGGCACGGTGCCGACGTCGGGAGCGTTCTCGTCGGGTGGCGGCGGCGACGGTTGGGATGTCGCATTCGACGAGCAAGGCAACGTGTACAACACATTCCACCACGACGGCTATTGGGGTACTGGTTTCAAGACACCCGGTCTTCACTGTCACACGCGGACGGGTGCCGTCTGCGGACCCGGTTGGCCGTTTGCTTTGCGTATCGCCGATGGCGTCACGGGTCCCGACGGCATCGTCGGACAACCGTGGTACCACACGAACGACCAGGCGATGCAGTGGGTCGATACTGTCAACAACCGCGTGTGGGTTCCGACGAGCCTGAATGACGGAACAGCGGCGTCGGGACTTGGGTTCGTCTGCGTCGATGTGTCGGATCTGGTCGTCGGCCCGACGTGGTGTGGTGGCTCGATTCGAAATGCATTCGCCAGATTGTCGACTTCGTTGTGCCCCGGTGCCGGACGAGATTGCACGCTCGGCTTGGCGGCGGCCAATGGCCGACTGTTCGCGTGGGATTCGTTGTCGGGAAAGTTGTTGTGCATGGATCCGTACAGCTCCCGTTCGGGCAACCTGCCCGGCGCACCGTGCGCGAACCAGCCGTACACGATTCCTTCGGTCACGTCCGTCAACCTGAGCGGCTACGCGTTGATGACCGCCCAGGGATTGGTGTGGGGAGCAGCCCAGGGCATGGTGACATGCTTCGACCCGGATGCGCTGGCGCTCTGCGCGGGGTGGTCCGCGTCGGCCAACATCGGGGCAACCCTCCCGAACATGTCGTTCGACATTCCGACATCGACGGGGCTACCGGGTGCGGTGTGCTTCACCCGATACGAAGTATCGATTGCATGTTTCAATGCCTCGGGCGCATCCTCCACTGCATTGTCCGGCAGTCACGTCGCCGCAGACCTGATGACGTACGTCTCGGACGCAGTCACGCCCCGCAGGGTGACCACCACGATTCTTCCGAAGTATGCGGTCACGACGGGTACCCGGGTCTATTGGTCGGATGGCGCGTGGCCGGGCGGAGGGAAGATCTATTGCTGGGATCAGTCGCTGTCATCGGGCGCCGGCGCGGCATGCGCGAACTGGCCGGTCAACAACTCGGCCTACACCGCAACGATCGATGCGCAGAATCCGAACTGCATCTGGACCAACACCGACTCGGGAGCGATCACCCAGATCGATGCCGTAACGGGTGGGTCGACGTGTGTGACTCCGCCGCCAATTGCAGAATTCTCCGCACCCGTGATGCTCCCTCGATTGGCCTGCACGAACTCTGCATCGATCCAATCATGGCGCCACTTCAAATTGACCGCGCCGCTCGCATCCACGTACAGCACTGCGACACTCACCGTCCTTACGTCAACCGGTCGTTCAATTGCCGGTTGGAATCGGGTCACAATCCCTGCGGGTAGTCGAACAGTCGACTTGTCGACTTTGTCGGTGTCGGCATCGGGTATCGCGCCGCGATTTCGAGTTGCTCTGAACGACAAGACAACGAACGATGCCATCAGTGCGGAAGTCTCGGCAATCGGTGACGCGCCACAACTTTGCCTGTCGCTGCAGACCCTTGCTGCATGCCCTAGCGGCCCACAGCGAATCGCAGGATCGATGCCGACACCGGATCCGTTGACAGTTGCGGGTTCAGGTACCGCGCAGCCCTCGTCGGGTCCCGCACAGCAATTCACCGCAGCCAATGCCTCCGTTTCGCTGACCCCGCCGAGCGACTCCACGTGCCTCGGAACCATTTCAGGCACGACCACGATGCAGTCGGATTCGTCTGCTGTCGGTGGTGCGCAGGTGCGACTGTTGGATGCCAATGGTGTCGTGGTCGCGGAGACAACATCTGACGTATCCGGTGCGTACTCATTCACGCGTTTGGCCGCCGGAAGCGGTTACCGCGTTGAATTCGGTCCTGCTACCACCGGCTCGGCGAATGCAAGCACAGTCACGGCGGCGTCGGTCGACAGGGTCGTGATCGCCAATTCGGTGACGACGGTCAACGGCTCGTACGGCGTGTTGCGTACCAACGCACTGTCGGCAACCACACAACACAATCAAGCCGTGACACTGACACCCGCACCACACGATTCGATGAATGCGCAGACGTACGCATCGTTCACGCGATCCGCAACATGTGTCGTGGATCCTTCTGATCGAGCATGCAAGAGTTCCGTGTCGATCAGTGGCGAGGGCACCTGGACAACAAATGCATCGACGGGAGAATTGGTTTTCACGCCGACCCCGGGCTTCGTGGGTGTGTCGACGTCGGTGACGTACCGCGTCACCGAAGCCTCTTCGAGTTGGACGACTTGGAACACCGCACGTGTGACGGTTGCGGCTGCGACAACAACCACGTCCACAACCGTGGCGCCAACCACGACCGTCGCCAACAACACGAACTCGGGTGGGCAATCGTCGGCTACCACCACGACAACGGCTCCTCGATCGGTTGCGGTGCCCTCAAGCAACGTGACTCGTGCCGCATCGACGGGAATCCTCGTCTCGTCGGTGTTTGCACCCTCGCCCGGGCGCATCCGCCAGGTCGGCATCTCTTCGGTGGCGGGATCGTCGGCGACCGTCTGTTCGAGCCGTGTTCGAGTTGTGACGCGAGCGGGAAGTTTCTCAACCTCGTGTCGATTGACGCCGACTGCATCGATGACGCTACGGCAGAACGCAATGAGTGTCGTGTTGGTGACGCGGTTCACTGGAAACGATGGTTCTGTTCGCGTGACTCGTACCAAGGTCACGTTGCGTCGGACCCGCGAATTGCCGACGACACGCTGACACGGGTCAGGGAGTCTCGCGCTCCATCGACATCGCCATGCCGGGCAGTGACACCCATGGCTGGCGGTCGACGCACCACGCCTCGACGGTCGGCTTGACCGACGACTTGTCATCGAGCACACCGGCCTTGACCGCGATGATTCCCTCGGACTTCGCCAACTCCGAAACGATCGGCGACCCGCAGCCCGGGCAGAACTTACGGCGCACGTATACATCGTCCTTGCGCTCGCCCCGCTCTTCGAAGGTCTTCAGCTCACCGTTGACCTTCAGCTGTGACTCGTGTGCCA
>CAZKVD010000081.1:0-6760 GCA_964556145.1 uncultured Bifidobacterium sp.
CAAGGCAGTAACCGTGCACCTGGGCGATGATCGGCGTCGCCATGTCCATCATCTCGAACCAACCGGCAAGTACGTGGCGGGCCCATGCACCGTCGGCGGTGCTGATCGGCCACGGCGGCGTCTCGGTCTTGTCCTGGGCCAGGTCGTAGCCGGCGGAAAAGCTCTTCCCTGCTCCGCGGACAATGACGACACGCACATCCGGGTCGGCGTCGGCCTGGCGAAGCAGTTCGAAGAGCCGTGAACGCAGACCGTGCGACAGCGCGTTTCGCTTGTCGGGACGATTCAAGGTGAGACGACGCACGTGCGGCGACGGATCATCGGCCAACACCGTGTCCGCTGCCCGCGAGTCGCTCACTTCGATTGCTTTTCCCAGTAGGGGGCGCGCAGCTCGCGCTTGTTGATCTTGCCCATCGCGGTGCGTCCGACGGTGGTCACGATTTCGACGGTCTTCGGGCACTTGTAGCCCGACAACTGTCCGCGGCAGAGCGCAATGATTTCCTCGGGCGTCGGCGCGTTGTTCATGTCGATCGGCACGACCAACGCCTTGACTGCTTCACCCATGTCGGGGTCGGGAACTCCGATGACGGCAACGTCGGCAACCAATGGATGTTCGATGATCACCTTTTCGGCCTCGGCCGGATAGATGTTGACACCACCCGAGACGATCATGTCGCTGAAGCGGTCTGTGATGTAGACGAAACCGTCCTCGTCGACGTACCCGATCTCACCGAGCGTGAACACCCCCGGTCGCAGGTGCGCCTTGGCCGACTTTTCAGGGTCGTTCGGGTACACGACGCCGCGTCCGGTCGAGTCCTCGAAAAACAGACGTCCCTCGGTGTTCGGCGGCAGTTCGTTGTCGTCATCGTCGACGACGATGCACCTGGTGAACGGAGGATTGACGACCTTGCCGACAGATCCGGGGTGCGTGAGCCAGTCTTGGCTGGTGATCGAGCACACGGTGCCAACCTCGGTTGCGCCATAGGCATCGACGAAAACAGGACCGAACCATTCGATCATTCGCTTCTTCACATCGACCGGACACTTGGCGCCGGTGTGCGACAGCATCTTCATCGACGACACGTCGTACTTGGCGCGCACGTCGGCCGGCAGGTCGAGCATGCGCTTGAAGTGCGTCGGCACCATCACACTGCTGGCCGCCTTGAACTGCTGGATCTTTTCGAGCGTGCGCTCGGGGTCGAACTTCTCGATGATCACCACGGGCGTGCCGGTGGCGAGAATGCGAACTCCCGACAACGGGCCCGTGTGGTACATCGGCCCGACGACGAGGTGCACGCCGAGCGAGGCGAACCTGTTCGTGGCGAGAACCGCGATGTGCTCGGCAATGTTCTTGCCGCCTGCGAACATCGTCGGCGGGAGGTCGACGCCCTTCGGGAAGCCGGTGGTGCCGCTGGTGTAGAGCATGTTCGGCCTCGGCGGCACGTCGTCGGTGGGCTCGGCGTCACTGGCTGCGGCCAGCAGCCCTTCGAGTGTCTCGACTCCGGCCGAGGTCACCCCATCGGCTCGCCACACGATGATCGGGATGCGGTTCGGCATCTGCGCCACCGCATCGACCGCGCGCGCCAGGTTTTCGGGGCCGGTGAACAGCAGTCGCGTACCCGAGTCGTTCAGGATGTACGCGGCTTCGTCTGCGTTCAGGTGGAAGTTCACGGGCACGCTGGACAGCCCCGCGTGCAGAGCGCCCATGTGTGCAAGCGCGGTTTCGACGCTGTTCTCGGCGTAGACGGCGATTCGCCGGTTCGGGCCGAGATCACGGGCCTTCAGGTCGTTGACGATTCGATTGATCGTGGCATTCAGTTCCGCCCACGTGAGCGTGGTGAACGAGTCGCGGATTGCGATCTCATTCGGCTTTGCTGCCGCAGCGTCGACGAGTACGACGGCCATGTTGTCCCCCTTCGCGCAGTCGGTTGGTCGTTTACTTCTTCGAAACCGTGGCCCACACCGCGGGAGCTGCGAGTCCCGCGATGGCCATCTTGATGAGGTCTCCGACGAGGAACGGGGTGACGCCCATGGTGATTGCATTCGACTCGCCGGTTGCCACTGCAACGCCGAGGTCGTGGGCCAGCCAGAGTGCGCCCATCGTGTAGATGATGACGGTGCCGAGAGCCATCGCCGACAGTGACGACAACACCTGGCGGTCGTGACGACGCTCGGCGAGGTAGCCGACCACCGCTGCAGCGACGATGAAGCCCATGAGGTACCCGAGCGTTGCGCCGGTACCGCTCTGCCAACCGCTCTCGCCACCCGAATAGAACGGCAGACCCACGAGGCCCATCAACCAGTAGACGAGCTGGCTGGCGGCGCCACGCCCCATACCGAGTGATGTGCCGGCGAGGAGCACCGCAAGGGTCTGGCCGGTGATCGGAACCGGCGTGAAGCCGAGCGAGATCTTCACCTGTGCGAGAGCTGCGGTGAGCAGCGCAAAGGCGACCACGAGAACCGCACTGCGCACCGCGGCGCGTGTACGGAGGCCGGGAACGAGATCGGCGAGGACGACGGGGGCCGTGGGGGTAAGTGCGTCAGCAGTCATTCGGCGAATCGTAGTGAGCCAGCGACCGATGTCACGAACCCCACGGTCGAATCCCGGAATCCCCGAGAGCGGATAATTCCCCGCCGAAGAGGTACTTCGGGGGGCGACCCCACTACCTTTTCATTCCGTGAGCGCTCTTCCCGATATCGACCAGTTCCGCAAAGAAGCACGCGTGTGGCTCGAACAGAATGCCGAGCCACTGCCCGAGATCAATGAAGCGGAGGAAGAAGACCAAGAGGTCATTTGGGGCGAAGGCTCCGACAACGTCGCGATCTTCCACAACTTCACCGACGAAGAGGAACTCGCCCGACTGAACGCCGTCAAGGCATGGCAGGCAAAGAAGTTCGACGCCGGCTACGCAATGATCAACTGGCCCGAGGAACTCGGCGGCCGCGGCCTGCCCGCTTCCTACGTTCGCGCATACATGGCCGAAGAGCGCAAGTTCAAGACTCCGTCGGCAGGCGAACTTCCCCCGACGTCGATGGGCCTCATCGCTCCCACCGTGGCCGCATTCGGCACGCAAGAGCAAAAGGACAAGTGGTGTCAGCCACTCATGCGTATGGACATCTGCGGATGCCAGTTGTTCTCCGAACCGAGCGCCGGATCCGACCTCGCATCGCTCACCACCCGCGCCACCAAAGACGGTGACGAGTGGGTGCTGAACGGCCAGAAGGTGTGGACCTCGGGTGCACGCTTCTCCGAGTGGGGCCTTGCCATCACGCGCAGCGACTTCGATGTGCCCAAGCACAAGGGCCTCACGGCCTTCATGGTGCCCTTCGACTGGAAGGGCGTCGAAGTGCGCCCGATCAAGCAGATGTCGGGTGGCGCCAACTTCAACGAGGTATTCCTCACCGACGCGCGCATCCCCGATGAGTTCCGCCTCGGACCAGTCGGCGAGGGCTGGCGCGTTGCGCTCACTTGCCTCGGGTTCGAGCGCGATCACTCGAGCAGTTCGTCGAGCAGCCACACCGGTGGAACCTTCAAGCAGGTCGTCGCCGCGGCTCGTTGGGCGGGCGTCATTGACGACCCGATCATCCGCCAGGAAATCGTGAAGCTCTACGCAATGCTGCGCACGGCCCAGTACACAAACCGCCGCGTTGCCGCGGGCATGCGTGCGGGCCAGACTCCCGGACCCGAGGGTTCACTCGGCAAGTTGATGTGGACTGCCGGCATGACAAAAACCGGAGACGTCATCGCCCAGATCCTCGGCGCCAAGGTCGTTGTCGACAACGGCGAATGGGGCACCTACGCGTGGAGTGAGCACATCCTCGGCGCGCCTGGCTACCGCATCGCGGGCGGCAGTGACGAGATTCAGCGCAACATCATTGGCGAGCGAGTGCTCGGCCTTCCGGCCGAACCCCGCGTCGACAAGGATCTTCCCTTTTCCGACGCACAGCGCGCTGCCCGCAAGGGTTAGCGCTCATCTGCGCCGGGCGCGCAAGGGACGGTTATTCGATTGAACCGATTTGGGTGCCGACCTCGTAGGTCTCACCCTCTTCGCCACTGAGGCGAACGGTTCCGGCAATCGGCGCTTCGATGTCGTTTTCGACCTTGTCGGTCTCGAGTCGGTACAGCACGTCGCCCGGCTGAACTTCCTGGCCGTCTTCGACCAGCCACTCGACGAGGGTGCCTTCGGTCATCGAGACACCGAGCTTGGGGATGCTGATGGGGGTTGACATGGCCTACTTTCTACCCGTTTTCGGTGGCAGGCTACGAGTCATGAGCGATTCCCCCGCCCCCCGACCCCACTCCGATTCCGACGAAGTCGTGCTTCCGTGGTGGATGAACCCGGTCAACATCGTCCTCATGGTCGTTACGGTCGCCGTTCTGGCCGCCGCGGGCGCTTTCGTCTTCGGCGAATCACGGGGTGGCGAGGCGAGGAATGGCAGCGACATCGGGTTTCTCCAGGACATGCGGATCCACCACGAGCAGGCAGTCAACATGGGCCTCGTCTACCTCGATGTCTCGGCGCCCGGCATGGGTGAGGGCTCGGCCTCGCGGGGCACCTTGCGCTTGATCGCCCGTGAGATCATCGTCAACCAGTCGAACGAGTCGGGTCGCATGGTGCAATTGCTACGCATCTTCGACGCGGCCGAAACGAACGAAACCGATCAGGTCATGGGCTGGATGGGTGAGCCCACTCCCCTTGCCCAGATGCCGGGCTATGCAACCGACGAACAGCTGCGGTCGCTGCAAGAATCGCGCGGCAACGACGCCGACAGGTTGTTTGCCAAGCTGATGATCGCCCACCACCAAGGCGGTCTTCACATGGCCGACCACATCGGAATGCACGGCACCAACGATGAAGTCAGGGCAATGGCCGCTTCGATGGCGAAAGCGCAGCGCGGCGAGATCTCCGAGATGGAGAAACTCGCCGCCGCTATCGACTGACGCCCTACTTGTTGGTCTTCTTCACCGCGGCGACGACATCGTCGACCTGCGGGAGGAACGCAGACTCGAGGTTCTTCGCGTAGGGAATCGGAATGTTCTTTCCACCGACGCGCTGCACCGGGGCAGCAAGACTGCCGAACAGTTCTTCGTGGATTCGGCTCGACAATTCGGCACCGAAACCACAACGCGTGACGGCTTCGTGCACCACGACTGCGCGCTTGGTCTTGGCGACCGACGCCATGACCGCTGCCTCGTCCCACGGCACGATCGAACGAAGATCGATGACTTCGACGCTGACGCCCTCGGCAGCAAGTGCCTCGGCAGCCTGCTTGCAGGTGTGGACCTGGCGACCGTAAGTGATGATCGAAACGTCCTTGCCCTCGACGACGGTGTTCGCCTTGCCGAGCGGCACGCGATAGTCGCCGGCCGGCACGTCACCTGCGTAAGCGGGGTCCCAGTACATCAACATCGGCTCGACGAAGAGCACGGGGTCGGCATCGAAGATCGAACTGATGAGAAGACCCTTCGCATCGGCGGGATTCGACGGAATGACGACCTTCATTCCCGGCGAGTGCACTGCGAAGGCTTCGAGCAACTCCGAGTGCTGCGCACCGAAGCCACGACCCGCGCCTGCGCTGGTACGAATCACCATCGGCACCGTGGTCTGACCACCGGACATGTAGCGGATCTTGGCTGCGTGGTTCGTGATCTGGTCGAGACACACACCGATGAAGTCCATGATCATGATTTCGGCGACGGGCTTGTATCCCGCGATCGCCGCACCGACGGCGGCTCCGATGATGGCCTGCTCGGAGATCGGCGTCTTGCGGACGCGAGCCGTGCCGTACTTGGTCGAAAGACCCTTGGTGATCTTGTACACGCCGCCCGAAGGCTCTGCGATGTCCTCACCGAGAAGGAACACTTTTTCGTCGAGGCCCATGGCAACGTCCATGGCTTCGTTGAGGGCCATGCCCATCGGCATGACACGGGGTTCGGTCGTTGTCATCGCGCAATCCTCACTTGATGATTTCTTCGTAGACGTCGGTGTAAAGCTCGTCCATCGACGGCTCGGGGCTGTTCATCGCGAACTCAACGGCATCGTCGACGAGCGCCTTGATCTGATCCTCGATTTCGGCGAGCTGCGACTCGTTCGCATGGCCGTTCTCGAGCAACCATGCACGGAATGCCGGCAGCGGGTCGGCGGCCATTGCGGCCTTGCGCTCTTCTTTCGGCATGTACTCCATCGCGTCACCCATGAGGTGACCCCAGAAGCGGTACGTGCGCGCCTCGATCAGCGTCGGGCCTTCACCTGCGCGAGCGCGTGCAATTGCCTCACCGGCAACCTTCCACATCGCGACGGGGTCGTTGCCGTTGACGGTGACACCCGGCATGCCGTACGAAGTGGCGCGCTCGGAGATGTACTCGACGCCGGTCGACATCGCCATCGGTGTGTGCTCGCCGTACAGGTTGTTCTGGCAGACGAAAATGACCGGCAGCTTCCACACGGCCGCCATGTTGAGACCCTCGTGGAATGCGCCGATGTTGGTCGCGCCGTCACCGAAGTTCACGACGGTGACCTGGTCGGTGCCCGACATCTGCGCAGCAACACCGAAACCGTTGGCGATCGGAATGCCCGCACCCACGATGCCTGTGGTGACCATGAGACCCGACGCCGGGTGCGTCACGTGCATTGGTCCACCCTTGCCCTTGCAGGTGCCCGTACCGCGACCGAGGAACTCGGCCCACAGTTCGCGCATGGGCACGCCCTTTGCGATGTGGTCATGGAGACCGCGATAGATCGTGACGACGTAGTCGTCGGGC
>CAZKVD010000082.1:0-6745 GCA_964556145.1 uncultured Bifidobacterium sp.
GCGCCAGCATCTCTTGTCCGTCGCACAGGGCGACGGACGACAGATCCTCACCTCGCTCGAGGTGGCATGTGCGTTGTCGCGAACGCGCGCTGGTTCGGCGGGTGCGGCGCATGTCACCGTCGCCGATGTCGAGTCCGCGATCAGCTCGAGTGCTCTTCGCTACGGGCGTGATGATCACTACGACGTCGTATCGGCCTTCATCAAGAGCGTGCGTGGGTCCAGCGTCGATGCAGCACTGCATTGGCTCGCCCGAATGTTGGTAGCGGGGGAGGACCCGCGGTTCGTCGCCCGGCGCCTCGTGATTCTCGCCAGCGAAGACATCGGCATGGCCGACCCCACTGCGCTCGTTGTCGCGACCGCTGCAGCGCAGGCCGTCGACTTTGTCGGAATGCCCGAGGCGCAACTCAACCTTGCGCAGGCAACGGTTCATCTGTGTCGTTCGCCGAAGAACAACGCCACGTCGATGGCAATTTGGACCGCGATGGACGACGTTCGCCGCGGCGACATCGGATCGGTGCCTGCATTTCTGCGCGACGCGCACTATGGCGGGGCGGCGCAACTTGGCCATGGTTCCGGTTACGTGTCGCCTCACGTGGCAAGCAGCGAATCACCCGCCGCCGAACCCCGCGACTACCTGCCCGAGGAACTACGTGGGCGCACCTACTACCGTGATTCCGATGATCGCGGCTGACTCCGGAACCAACACCGCACTCGTCGTCGTTCTGGTGCTCTGTGCCGTGGCGTTTGCAGCACTTGTTCTTGTGCTCTATCGGGTGCTCGTCGCCCTTGCCGATCTGCGAACCGAACTCGAGATGGTCGAGTCGCGCCTGTTGCCGATGGTCGACGAACTGCGGCAGGCAACCCACGAAACGCGTGAGATCATCGACACCGCCCGTGGCGACCTGAAGCGCTTCGACAAGGTCCTCGGGTCGGCCGAGTCGATCAGCGAAGCCGTGGCCGATACGTCGCGAGTGGCCCGTACGGTCTTGTCGGCCCCGGTCATCAAGGTGGCAGCGGCGGCAACGGGTACGAAGCGTGCATTTTCGGTTCTCCGTAGGCGTCGGTAGCGTGTCCTCATGCGCCGGCTGACATGGTTCCTCATCGGGTTCGTCGTCGCGCTCGTCGGCGGCGGATACACGAAGCGTCGAGTGCGTGCCGCTGCGACGTCGATCACGCCCGTCAAGGTTGCACAGCGTATGAAGCACCGCGTCACCGATGCGGTTGCCGAGGGCAAGGCAGCGATGCGGGCCCGCGAATCCGAGTTGACTCCCGGCGCTTAGGTTCGGGTCCCCGGACGGGCCCGCTGGGTAGGCTGGCGCCCGATGTCTTTGCCGCAACGCCCCCGCACGGCCGATGAGGTTCGTGAAGCTTTCCGTTCGTACTTTGCAGATCGGGGTCACACGCGCGTCGAATCCGCCAGCCTGATTCCCCACGATCCGACGGTGCTCTTCACGGTCGCCGGAATGGTGCCGTTCAAGCCGTACTTCGTGGGCGACGAAGTCCCGCCCTACAGCCGTGCGGTGACCGTCCAGAAATGTGCACGAGCCGGTGGCAAGCACAACGATC
This sequence comes from uncultured Bifidobacterium sp., assembly GCA_964556145.1. Lineage (GTDB taxonomy): Bacteria > Actinomycetota > Acidimicrobiia > Acidimicrobiales > Ilumatobacteraceae > F1-20-MAGs119. The sequence continues at coordinate 1,567 of CAZKVD010000082.1, forward strand.
TCGACGACGTCGGTCGCACCAAGCGTCACCTCGTGTTTTTCGAGATGCTGGGAAACTTCAGCTTCGGTGACTACTTCAAAGAAGATGCGATCCCGTGGTCGTGGAATCTCGTCACCGAAATTTTCGGCTTCGACGGAGACCGGCTCTGGATCACGGTCCACGAAAGCGATGACGAAGCCGAAGCAATCTGGCACGAGAAAGTCGGCGTGCCGATGGAGCGCATCCAGCGACTCGGTGACAAGGACAACTTCTGGCAAATGGGTGAAACCGGGCCGTGTGGTCCTTGCTCCGAAATCCACATCGACCGGGGTCCGGCATTCGGGCCCGATGGTGGACCACTGAACGACCCGCGCGGTGACCGCTTCCTCGAGTTCTGGAACCTCGTCTTCATGCAGTACAACCAGGCGCCGGACGGTTCACGCACGCTGTTGCCCAAGCCGTCGATCGATACGGGTGCGGGTCTCGAGCGAATCGTCACCTTGATGCAGGGCAAGGATTCGGTGTGGGAAAGCGATGTGCTCTTCCCGCTCATCGAGACGGCGCAGTCCGTGACCGGCCGCACGTACCGTACGGGCGACTACGACGATCGTGGCAGTTTCAGCCTTCGTGTTCTTGCCGAGCACGCCCGATCCTCGACGATGCTCGTCAACGATGGCGTGTTTCCATCGAACGAAAATCGCGGGTACGTCCTTCGCCGCATCATCCGTCGCGCGGTGCGTCACGCGTATCTCCTGGGAACGGAAAAACTCGTCATGCCGCAGCTGGTCTCGACTGCCATCGACGTCATGGGTGCCGCGTACCCCGATCTCACCAAGAACCGCGACTTCATCGTCGATGTGCTCACGCGCGAGGAAGAGCGATTCCGCCAGACGTTGAAGACCGGCACCCAGATTCTCGACACCGAACTCGACCGCAGCAGCGGACGTCTTTCGGGTGAGGCGGCCTTCCTGCTGCATGACACCTACGGATTCCCGCTCGAGCTCACCCAGGAGATTGCCTCTGAACGCTCGGTCGACGTCGATCTCGAAGGGTTCGAGCGTGAAATGTCGAGCCAGCGTGAACGTGCAAAGCAGGCACGCAAGGGTGGGCAGGTGTCCGACGAGCGGATGGCCGCATATCGCGGTGTCCTCGACGATCACGGAACAACGACATTCACGGGGTACACCGACGCCGAGAACCTCGGGAAAATCGTCGCCGTGCTCGATGGCGAAGAAGACGGCACCTTCGACGTGTTTCTCGATGTCTCGCCGTTCTATGCCGAGAGTGGCGGCCAAGTGGGCGACACCGGCACCATCCGATCCGATGCGCTCGAACTCGAGGTGATCGACACCACGTTTGCGCTTCCCGGCCTTCGTCGACACGTGTGTCGGGTCGTGCGCGGTCTGCCTCGAGCCGGCGAAGTCGTCACCGCGCGCATCGACAACGTCCGTCGTTCGCGAATCCGGCGTCACCACACCGCAACCCACGTTCTGCATTGGGCGCTTCGCACGGTGCTCGGGGAACACGTGAAGCAGGCCGGCTCCTTGGTCGAGCCCGACCGGCTGCGCTTCGACTTCAGTCACTTCGCCGCGGTCAGCGGCGAAGAGTTGCTCGAGGTCGAACGGCTCGCAAACGGCGAGGTGCTTGCCAACACGGGTGTTCAGGCCTACGAGACCTCCAAAGACGAAGCCACGGCCGACGGTGCAATCGCATTCTTCGGCGACAAATACGGTGACACGGTGCGCGTGTTGCGTGCCGGTGCTTCGTTCGAGCTCTGCGGCGGCACGCACGTTTCGGCCACGGGCGACATCGGTGCGATCAAGGTTGTGGCCGAAAGTTCCATCGGTTCGAATTTGCGTCGCATCGAGGCAGTGGTCGGTGAGTCATCCGTGGCGCTGATGCAGGACCAGGCTCGAGCCATGGCTCGAGTGGCCGAACTCGTCGGTGGGAACGCCGACAATCTCGAGTCGTCGGTCATGCGCAAGGTCGACGAACTCAAGGCGGCGAACGACGAGATCAAGAACCTGCGCGCCAAGGTTGCCATGACCCGTGCCCGTGACATCGCGGGCTCTGCGCGCAATGGCGGAGTCGTCGAGCGTATCGATGGTCTCTCCGCCGGCGATCTGCGTGACCTTGCCGTGGCGGTGCGCAGTGTCGAAGGTATCCGTGCGGTCGTGCTCGCAGGTATCACCGACACAGGAGGCGTGTCGTTGGTGTCGGCCACTGCGCCCGGAATCGTCGGCGGTGCCGGACCGTTGATCGCTGCGGCCGCAAAGGCCGTTGGCGGTGGAGGCGGAGGAAAGGGTGACATCGCATCCGCCGGCGGCAAGAATCCCGACGGGCTCCCCGAGGCAATCAGGCTCGCGAACGAGGCGGTGAGCGCGGCCCTTGGCTGATTCGGCCCACAGGCCCCACATCGGTCGGGTTCTTGGCCTCGACCTCGGCTCGAAGCGTGTCGGCATTGCCGTCAGCGACCGCAGCGGCATGATCGCGACACCCTTGTCTGTGCTGCAGCGCAGCGGAAGCCAACGCCGTGACCACGATGCGATTGCGCTTCTCGTCATCGAAGAGGAGTGCGAACGCGTCGTCGTTGGCTTGCCGCTCTCACTGGATGGCAGCGTGGGTCGGGCAGCCAAATCCGCCATCGATGAAGCGCGCCGACTGGCTACCGTTGTGAACGTGCCTGTCGAAACCTACGACGAGCGGCTCACGACGGTGTCCGCCGAACGGGTCCTGATGGAGGCGAGGATGCGTGCCGATGCACGTCGTCGGGTCGTCGACAAAGTGGCAGCTGCAGTCATGCTGCAGTCCTGGATCGACCGGCAAGCAAACCTCTAGATGTCCGATCCATTCGGTCCGCTGCAGGGACGCCGGGAACAGTCGGAACAACCGACCGACTGGGTCGATGATCCGTGGGATCATCTCGAGGCTGCGCCCGATGCCGAACTCGTCGCTTACCGACGGCCGTGGCGACCGAATCCGTGGTTGGTGCGCGGACTTCTGTGCGGTGTCTTTGCGCTCGTCATTTCCGTCGGAGGGGTCGGCTGGTGGTATCTGCGCCAAGTCAACCCGCCCGGGGAGGCTGCCGCGGCCGTCAACTTCACGGTCATCGAGGGCGATGATCTCGACGCGGTGGCACAACGGCTCGAGACCGATGGCTTCATCACGTCGGCACGTGTCTTTCGCTGGTACGTCGACCGCAAGGGTGGTATCGACTTCGTTCCCGGCTACTACCAATTGAAGCCACGTGATCACATGGGCAACATCATGGGTTCGCTCAATACTCCGCCGGCCCAAACCTTCGTGAACGTCACCTTTCCCGAGGGATACACCGTCGATCAGATCGCTACGCGCCTCGCCGACAAGGTTCCGCGCCTCGACGCGCCGGCATTCCTTCAACAGGCGTCATCGGGTGTCGTTGTGTCCGACTTCGGGCCCCAGCCCGCGGCGTCCGGGCCGTCCGCGCTCGAAGGTCTTTTGTTCCCCGACACCTACCAAATTTCGGGTGACGACTCCGCGACACGCGTCATTCAGCGAATGGTCGATTTGATGGAGCGAGTCGGGCGACAAGAGGGGCTCGACAAGGCCCAAGAGACCGTCGGTCTGTCGCCCTATGAAGTTCTCGTCGTGGCGTCGATGATCGAACGCGAGGCGAAGGTTCCCGAGGATCGGGCGAAGATCGCACGTGTCATCTACAACCGATTGCGGCGCGACATGCTGCTGCAGATCGATGCAACCCTGCGCTACGCCCAACCCGACGACCTGTCGATCGCCGAACTCGTTGCCATCGACTCGGCCTACAACACCTACACGCGAAAAGGTCTGCCACCGACGCCGATTGCGAATCCAGGACGGGCCTCGATCCGCGCTGCATTGAATCCGGCTCCGAATCCGCCATTGTCAGACCCGATGTGCAAGGACCTGAAGAAGTCGCAGAAGTGTGAGTTCATCTACTACGTGATCGCAGACAAGGAAGGTCGTCACGTGTTTGCCGCGACGCTCAAACAACACGAAGCGAACGTCGAGGCCGCGCGTGCGGCGGGTCTCATCGGATGATCACCGCAACCACCCGCATAGCCTGCGTCATCGGTCGACCTGCTCGCCACAGTTTGTCGCCGGCCATCCACAACGCGGCTTTCGGGACATCACAGGTGGATGCCGTCTATGTCGCGCTCGATATCGACGAAGCAGCTCTCGCGCCCACGATTGCCACGCTTCGGGCAATCGGCTTCATCGGTGCCTCGGTGACGATGCCCTACAAGGAGCCGGCGCTTGCCCTGTGCGACGAGATCGGTGACGCTGCGCGCCAACTGGGATCGATCAATACGCTGATTCCCCTGGCCAATGGTCGGTTGCGCGGCGAGAGCACCGACGGCGGGGGTTGTGTCGGTGCACTGCGTGGTGCGGGGGTCGACCCCGCCGGCGGACGTTGCATCGTGGTCGGGGCGGGTGCAACGGCCCGGGCCTGCGTCGTCGGCCTGGCGCAGGTGGGTGCGGCATCAATCGGTGTCCTGAATCGAACATTGGCTCGGGCCGAGTCGGCTGCGGCGCTTGCCCCCGGCGTCGCCCACGTTGCGTCGGCGTCCGAAATCGTCGATGCCGACATCATCGTTCACACCACCCCGGCCGGAATGGGTGACAACACCGATGCTGCCTTCGACTATTCGTTGGTGCGAGCGCACCACGCCGTTCTCGACGCCGTTTATCAACCGCTCGAGACGGAATTGCTCTCGGCTGCACGTCGCGCGGGGGCGATGTGCATCGATGGTCTCTGGATGCTCGTCCATCAGGCCGTCGAACAGCAACGGCTGTGGACGGGGATCGCGCCCGCCCCCGACGTGATGCGTCGCGCCGCAGACCACGAACTGGCGCGTCGCCGCCGATAGCCTTCAGGCCGTGTTGCGATATCTGACCGCCGGTGAATCCCATGGTCAGGCGCTTGTCGTCATCGTCGAGGGTCTTCCCGCCGGTCTCCGGGTAACCGAGGACGACATCCAGGCCGAGCTCGGTCGCCGTCGCCTTGGATTCGGACGTGGGCCGCGTCAGCGCTTCGAAGTTGATGAGATTCTCCTCCTCGGTGGGATTCGTCATGGCCGTACCCTCGGTTCGCCGGTCGCGATCGAGATCAAGAACACCGAATGGTTCCGCAGCGACAAGTGGCACAAGGAAATGTCGCCGGCGCCGGGAAAGACCGAAGACC
>CAZKVD010000083.1:0-6727 GCA_964556145.1 uncultured Bifidobacterium sp.
CTGTCTCCGATCACTTCAGAGTCGCGAGGTAGGCGACGAGTTTGTCGATGTCATCCTCGGTCAGGCCGAGGTTGGGCATGCCGCGGTACTTGCCGTCGGTCGGACCGAGCTTGGTTGGGTCGGCATACATCGGCTTCATGGCCGGTGCGTTGCGGAGCCAACGTCGCAGATCGGTCTGATTCAGGCACTCTTCCGAAACACCCGCGAGATACTTCTTTCCGAATTCTTCGCTCGATGCATTCCACACATCGCTTCGGCACGCCTTCGTGAGAAGGTCCCACGACGCTCCGGCGAAGGTGTTGCGAGACATGAGATGCGTGAGGTTGGGGGCGACACCCGACCACACGTTTTCCTCGGGTGCGGCGATTGCCGGTGATCCATCGGCCTTCTTCAGGCCGTTCACCTGGTGGCAGCGAACGCACTGGTTGAGGAAGACTGCTTCACCTTCCTTGGCGAGTGTTCCTTCGGCGGGCGATTCGGCAAGCGACAGCTGACCCTTGACCCAGGCGGCGAAGTCTTCCTTGTCGAGCGCGACTGCCTCCATGCGCATGACGGCATGTGAGAGGCCGCAGAACTCGGTGCACTGACCGGCATAGATTCCCGGCTCATCGGCCTCGAGCCGCAGGTAATGGACACGCCCCGGCACCGCATCGCGTTTTCCGTTCAGTGCGGGGATCCAGTACGAGTGGATGACGTCGCGGCTGGTTTCACGCAACAACACCTTGGTACCCGTGGGAATGACGAGTTGACCCGAGGTGATGATTGGGTCGGTGATGCCGTACTGCTCTTGCGCCGGGTAGTCGTACTCCCACCACCACTGCTGGCCCGTCACGTTGATCACCATTTCGGTGTCATCGGTCTTTGCAAGGTCGAACACGGTCTGGAATGTGAAGACGCCGATGCCAGCCAGGATGAGCGCCGGAAGAATGGTCATGCCGATTTCAAGCACAGGCTTGCCGTGTGTCTGCTCGGGGATCGGCTGTCCACGGTCCTTGAAGCGGAACACCGCATAGGCAACTGCGACAAACACGATCACACCGACGATGCCTGCGATGGCGAAGACCGGCTTCTGCAGGTCGTCGATCATCTGGGCGTTGGGACCCTTTGGCTGCCAAGTGTCCTGCGGTGCGTTCTTGGCACAGCCGGCGAGAAAGGCAACCGCCGACAGACCTGCGGCACCGGTGACGAGACGACGCACTGACGTGGACATACGGCCTCCGGATTGCTTGTTGATGGAACGGATCATGGGACGACGACCTCGATGCTCTGGTCCTCGACGCCGGGAACGTAGAACTTGTAGGGCTTCTCGGACGCAATCGACGGCCGGTCGATGCGGAAGGTGAGGATCTGCTCTTCACCCTTCTCGATCATCTGGGTGCAGTTGTGCAGTTCTTCGACGACTCCGTCCTGCACTTCTTTCTCGCCGTAGAACAACGTGAGGCGATGCTCACCTTCGGTTTTGTTGCGGAAGATGATCGAGATGTCGTTCGACTTCTGGATCGTGATCTTGTTGGTGAATACCTCGAGGCCCAGTTCTCGCGCCTGCAACTTGCCGTCAACGAACTCGATTGTTGCGCTTGGGTTCGAGCGCATCGACACCTTCGCTTCGGCATTGAAGTCGAAATACTTGCTCTTCTCCTCGCCGCATTCCTTGTGGGCGAAATGGTCTTCTTCGTTTGCCTCGACCAATTGATCGCGCTTTCCGACGCTGGCTCCGGCGATTCCACCCGCGACGATTCCCACGGCTCCGATGGCACACAGCCCGACTGCAAGCGTCTTCTTCAGATTCGGCCGGATCGCGAACAACACACCGCCGGCGAGAACGAGTGACCCGACAACAATGAAAGTGATCGCGCCGGTCGTCTTCGATACCGCCAACATGATTCGTGAGAACGCCACGACGAGCACTCCGGCACCAACCGTCGCAAGAACGGGGAACTCGAGAGGGTGAATGAGACGACCACGAATCGTTGCGTTGTACGCACGATCAGACGAAGCGGATTCCGACCAGCCCTGAATGACCCACTCGACGAATCCGGCGCACAGCGCAACGAGGCCGAGCAGGAAAACAATCTCGTGAGTGATGAGACCAATTCCCATCCCGACAATGCCGAGCGTGGAAACAAGGGGCCACAGGCTCGATCCAAGCGGCTCTGCATTCGCAGGTGCCGACGCATCACCAACCTGAACGTCACCGTCGCGGTTGAAGAGGGCGAGACCCGCGAGCAGACCCGACGCGATCATGATCGAGGCCAGTGCGACGGCACCTCCGACGGCACCGTCGACGGTGGCGATGTAGATCACAAGCGCGACAGCCGAGAACCCGCTGAGGCCAATGAAGTATTTGGAACCGTTAGTGAACATCCCGCACCTACTTCTGAACGAACACCACGAACCACACTGCCGTGTATGCGGCAGCAAGGAAGTACCAATAAAGAGCGTGCGCATTCAGGAGATCGGTGTTGGCCGAGCGACCACCCGAGCTCTTGAACAATGCGGCGAGGGTGAAGCCCATCCCGGCCGCGATCAACGCAATCAATGTGCCTGTGATTGCGTAGAACATCGTCTGGTACGCACCGTCAGCGAGAACGATTTCCATCTCGGGATAGACCGCGACGAGAGCATTGATCAACGCGACACCCATGAGCAGGGTCATTCCGAGGGCCATGCTGGTGTGGCGCGAGTCGCGTCGCCGCGACGAGTACGCCGCCCACTGCGCCATCACGCAGGCGATGCCAACCGTTGCGAGAGCAACGTTGGTGAGAACCTCGGCCATCGCGATGTCCTTCGGCAACCAGTCTTTGATCTGCTTCAGACCGTCGGAGGATTCGCGCAATGGTGCGGCTGCACGAAAGCGCAGCCAAATCGACAACATGCCACCGATCAGCATCGCGCCTGCGGCAACGACGGCACCGGTGCCGACGAGCAGTTGGCGCCGCGGTGCGGGGCGGGGTCCGGCGGGAAGTGCGTGCGTCATTTTTCGCTCCCTGCGGGCTTCACGTCGAGCAATGGTTCTGGACTCGATACCGATGGCACCGAGGCGAAGTTGTCGGCCGGGGCCGGCGACGAGACCGACCACTCGAGCGTCTGGGCATCCCACGGGTCATCGCCCGCTGCCTCGCCGGCGCGGAATGCGCGCAATGCAGTGAGAAGGAACAGCACAACCGTGAGTGCGATGATTGCTTGACCGGCGGCTGCGAGTGCGTTCCACAGTTCCTGCGGACCGTCGTAGCTGAAGCCATCGACGACACCCGCTGGCTGGTTCGCAAACCCCGCGATGTAGAGCGGAAGCGACGACAGCACCGTGCCGAGGAAACCAAGCGCGCCAAGACCGAACACCGCGGACTGCGGCAACGAACGACCCCACAACTTCGGACCCCAGTACGCAACCGCACCGATTCCCATCAGCAAGGTTCCGTAGACGACGTAGTTGAACTCGCCCTCTTCGAAGACCGTGCCGGCGAGTCCGGCGGGACCGAACTGGGCAACGAGATGACCGACCATGCCGGCGAGCACCATGGCTAGGCCAAGGAACGCAGGAACGAGCGGGGCCATCACACGCGGCCGACCCTGAGCCAAACCGAGAGCACAGCCTCCGAGCACGACGAGTGCACCGAGAACGGGCAGACCGTTGAAGAGGAGGAACGGAATGAGTTCCTTGACCTTGTCGCTTCCCGACGTGTTGGTCCACGTCAGCGAATGCTGCACCTGTGTTGCACCGCCGAGTGCTGCGACCGTGAGGATTCCGGCACCAACGAGAAGCACCGCGCGCAGCGGGTGACGACGACCGCTGGCAACCGATGCAACCTCGGCGACCACACCGACACCGACCACGGCGAATACGTAGGTCTGCGGCTGCGTCAGCGACCAGCCCAGCCAGTCATTGACTCCCTTGTTACCGCCGAAGGCGAGCCGACCGTAATGGTGGTCGACGTAGAGATAGATAGCCGAACCAATGACCACGGGCAGAGTGAGCAGCAACGAGACACCGCCCGTGAGCGAGGCCCACGACAACATCGGCACTCGCGACAGGTTCATTCCCGGCGCACGGTTCGTCAGCACGGTTGTGACGAGTGAAATTGATGCGGAGAGCGCACCGGCCGCGGCGATCACGGTGCCGACGAGGAAGAGGTCGACCATCTTTGCCTCGCCGCCCCCGGGACCACCGTTGGCTGCGATCGAATACACCACGACCACCAAGCCGGCGATCCACATCCAGAATCCGAACAGCGCGAGGCGCCCGAATGCGATGGCTTTTGAACCAATCTGCAGCGGCACGATTGCAATGGCGATGCCGAGCATCAAGGGCAGGGCGACTCCGAACGCAAGAAGAACCCGATAGAGCGACGTCAGCTGGTCGATCGAATCAAGGTCGAGAATCGAATATCCCGTTGCGCTGATGCGTTCGAAGCCGAGGAACGCGCCGACAACTGCGGCAGCGGCCCCGACGATCAACGCCGCAACGACGAAGAGACGGCCGATTTTCTTGTGGTCGGTTGTGGTTGCCCACGACCCAATGCCGACGACGAACGCCCCGAGGGCGCCGGCGCCAGAAGAGGATGCCGCGGTTGGCCCCGCGGCATGCGTATCGAACGTGGTCATGGAGGGCTAACTCTTTCTCGAAATGACGTACCGAGACTATCCATCGGCAACTCTCAGAACGGAAACCAAGACCACGCAAGATTGGCCTTGTGGGCTTGTGATGATGGTTACGAGACGCCGTGTCGGACGAGCACGTCGATCGTGAGCGCACCGAACACGAGGGTGATGTACGAGATCGAGTACGAAAAGAGTCGCATTGACACGGCTGGCGTGGGGCGGCGGCGCAGCAGATCCACTCCGGCGAGGAATCCGACCCCCAAAGCCAGCGCCGAAATCCAATAAATGGGCCCGAGGTCGGCTACGGGGGCCAAAATCAGGCTACATGTGACCAAAGTCACAGTATAAATGAACATGCTGCGGATCGTGCTCTGCATTGGGACCACCGTCGGCAACATCGGCACATTCGCCGCGCGGTAGTCGTCGGCGTGGCGAATCGCAAGCGCCCAGAAATGGGGCGGTGTCCACAGGAAAATCAGGGCGAAAAGCACCACTGCCGCCCACGAGACCTGGTTGGTGACCGCCGACCACCCAACCAGAACCGGAACCGCCCCGGCCGCGCCGCCAATGACGATGTTCTGGCGGCTCGTGCGCTTCAGCCACAGCGAATAGACGACCACGTAAAAAAGGGTGGCACTGAAGGTCAGGACCGCGGACAACAGGTTTGCCCCGGCCCACAGGACTGCGAACGCAACGGCCTCGAGGGCCCATGCGAACACAACGGCCTGTCGCGGAGTGACGAGCCCCGTCACGAGGGGCCGGTGCTTGGTGCGCTCCATCAGCTTGTCGATGTCACGGTCGATCACCATGTTGAGGGCATTCGCGCCGCCTGCAGCAAGCGTTCCACCGATCAGGGTGACAACGACGAGCGCAGTCGATGGCCAACCCTTTTGGGCAAGAACCATTGTCGGAACGGTTGTCACCAACAGCAGTTCGATGATTCGCGGCTTGGTGAGAGCGATGAAACCGCCGACGACCGACCGCGGTTTGCGTCCGTCCCCGTGGGACAGCGTCTTGCGCGCGATCCGCGAGGGGACAATGGGTCGGGCGTTGACAGCCATGGAAACGCAATCGTACGGGCAGAATGGTGTCGTGCCATCAACGGTGCCCTCGACTCGCGAAGAAGTCGGTCTCGACGAAAACACCGACACGACGAGTGATTCGCCATGGGTTGTCATCGTCTGGAACGACCCCATCAACCTCATGTCGTACGTCACTCTTGTCCTGCGCAAACTGTTCGGTTTCAGCCTGGAAAAAGCAACACAGTTGATGCTCGACGTTCATCACAAGGGTCGAGCCGTGGTGTCGAGCGGGCCACGCGAGCGGGCCGAGCTCGATGTTTATCGGCTGCACGAACACGGTCTGTGGGCGACAATGCAAAAAGACGGCGCCGACTCGTGATGCGCCGCCGCAACTCGGGCCCTTTCCAGCCCCTCTCGGACGGAGCCTTTCGCATCAACATCGCGCCCGACGTACGCGAACTCCTCATTCATCTCTTCGGGGAACTCCGCGACGTTCTCACCCAGGGCACGAGTGACGACCCGGCCTTGCGCCGACTTTTCCCGGCCGCCTACCACGACAACCCTGACTACGACGCCGAGTACCACGAACTGATGCGCACCGAACTCGTGGCCTCCCGCCTCACGGCCATGTCGCGGGTGGTCGAGGTTCTCGGTGCCGGCGACCGGCTGGCACCGGGGGAAATGGACCTGCTGCTTCAGTCCCTGAATGCGGTGCGGCTGCTGCTCGGAACCATGCTGGATGTCTCGGAAGACGGGCCCGATGATGGCCCGGAGGACCCCGATGACCCCGCCGCCGCGACACACCATCTCTACTCATATCTCGGTTGGCTCCTCGAGGCGGCAGTGGCAGCAGCGATGTCCAACATCCCCGACGGGGGAAACCACGAGAAACCCCGATAGTTTTCACTCGCTCTTCAACGGAGTCGAACTAGCCCCCATCGTCTAGTGGCCTAGGACACCACCCTTTCAAGGTGGCGGCACGGGTTCGAATCCCGTTGGGGGTGCGAAAACTGAATAAATGAAATAGCCGAAAACATTGCAAGGCCAGTTTCCTGGTCCCGTGGTGAAGTTGGAGTTCACGCCGGCCTGTCAAGCCGGAGGTCGCG
>CAZKVD010000084.1:0-6645 GCA_964556145.1 uncultured Bifidobacterium sp.
CTGCGGCAACCGACGAATCGACGCCACCCGACAAGCCGCAGATTGCGCGCTTGCTTCCGACCTGCGCACGGATGGCCTCGACCTGTGTGTCGATGATCGAGCCCATCGTCCACGACGGAGCACAACCGGCAAGGTCGACGAGGAACCTGCGCAGAATCTCTTGTCCGTTCTCACTGTGCACGACCTCGGGGTGGAACTGCACGGCCCACACCTTGCGTGATGGGTTCTCCATCACTGCGATTGGCGCGTCGGGCGTCGACGCGTGAACGGTGAATCCATCGGGCACGCGCGACACGTGGTCGAAGTGACTCATCCACACGGGGAACGACGCAGCCGTTCCATCGAGAAGTTGCGAGGCGCCGCCGCGCGTGAGGGTGGCGCGACCGTACTCGCCCCGTCCACCGCGGGAGACTTCGCCACCGAGTTGCTGCGCAATCAACTGATGCCCGTAGCAAATGCCGAACATCGGAATGCCGAGGTCGTAGATCGCCGGATCGAGCATCGGGGCACCGTCGACGTTCACGCTCTTCGGGCCGCCCGAGAGGATGATCGCTCGTGGTGCTTTCGCCTTCACCTCGGCAGCCGTGATGCGGTGGGGCACGATTTCCGAGTACACATTCGCTTCACGAACGCGGCGCGCAATCAACTGCGCGTATTGGGCCCCGAAATCGACGACGAGGACCGTGTCGTACGAACGTGACATCGGCCCGACCCTAGTTGCCGTTTGGCGTTGCCCCGAAGGCCGTGCGACGATGAGGGAGTGAGTTCCGACATCACCGACACGACCCTCTACGGGTGGGGCCTAGAACGTGACCCGTCCGAGTGCATCGGCCTCATGCAAAAGCCCGGATGCGGTACCAAGCCCACCGATGCCGGCGAGCGAGGCGGGTCCCTCCAAATCGCCACGTTCGGTGTGATCATCCTCGGCCTGGTGATCATCTTCACTGTTGTCTTCCGCAACGTGTTGCGGGCCGACCGTCGCAAGGCCGGCGAAGCAGCCGACCCCGCGGCCCGCTGGTCGAAAACCGACACCGCCCCGTAGCCTGTCCTCGACAACTGAAAACAACCCTTGCGGGGTTTGGGTGCAAGTCCCAACCGGCGGTGACAGTCCGCGAACCCTTCCGCTTCTTGCGGTTGGGCCGACCTGGTGAAATTCCGGGACCGACGGTGAGAGTCCGGATGGGAGCAAGGTGGAGGCATGACCGTTTATTCGGGCACGTTTGACGTGCGCGACGAACAATTCATGCGCCGCGCCATGAGTGCGGCGTTGCAGGCGCGTCTCGTGGCGCGCCCCAACCCCTGGGTGGGTGCTGTTGTCGTTGCCCTCGATGGATCCACATACGAGGGATGCACCGCAGCTCCCGGTGGGCCACACGCCGAAATCTCCGCGTTGTCACGCGCTGCATCAGTTGCCCGGGGAGCAACGTTGTACTCGACCCTCGAACCGTGTTCACACACCGGACGCACCGGGCCGTGCACTCAGGCAATCATCGACGCCGGAATCGCACGCGTTGTAGTCGGCATCGTCGACCCCGATGCGAACGTCGCCGGACGTGGCATCGAACAACTTCGTGCCGCCGGGATCACGGTTGACATCGGTGCATGCCAAGCGCTCGTGCGCACCCAACTCGCCCCGTACCTGCACCACCGCACCATGGGCCGACCGTGGGTCGTGTTGAAGATGGCAAGCACGCTCGACGGGCGAACCGCAGCGGCCGATGGATCGAGCCGCTGGATCACCGGAGCCGTTGCACGTCAACGCGTGCACGAACTTCGGGCCGAAAGCGATGCCGTCTTGGTTGGCGCCGGAACCGTGCGTACCGACAATCCGTCGCTCACGGTTCGCGATGCGCAGGGCCCATCGCCGCGACGCATCGTGCTCGGGTCGGCACCAAAGAACGCTGCCGTGCATCCATGTACCGAATGGTCCGGCGACCTCTCGACTCTTCTCGACACCCTCGGTTCGCAGGACGTGCTTCAACTTCTCGTCGAGGGCGGGTCGCGCGTGGCCGCCGACTTCCATCGTCAAGGGCTCGTCAATCGATACGTGTTCCACCTTGCCCCCGCCATCGCCGGTGGGGACGACGCACCCGGCGTGTTTGCCGGTGCCGCCGCCGCATCCATCGCCGACATGTGGCGTGGATCGATCGTTTCCGTTCAACAACTGGGTGACGACGTAGAGATCGTCGTCGAACCCGCACAGATCGCAGAGAGACAGGACAGCCAATGAGCAGCACCGACAACGGCTTCGCGCCGATTCCCGACATCCTGGCGGCAATTGCCCGAGGCGAGATGGTCGTGATGGTCGACGACGAGGACCGCGAGAACGAGGGTGACTTCATCATGGCGGCGCAGTTCGCCACGGCAGAGAAGCTTGCGTTCATCGTCCGCCACAGTTCGGGTGTCGTGTGCACCCCACTCACCGGCGAACGCTGCGACGATCTTCGTCTTCCGGCCATGGTCGACCAGAACACCGAAAGTCACCGCACTGCATTCACCGTGTCGGTCGACCTCATCGAGGGAACATCAACCGGGATCTCGGCCGCCGACCGTGCAGCCACCATCGCGGCGCTCGCCGATCCGGCAGCCGGCTACGCCGCCTTTGCGCGACCGGGCCACATCTTTCCGCTGCGCGCACGCGAAGGCGGAGTGCTGAAGCGTGCGGGCCACACCGAGGCCGCCGTCGATCTCGCACGGCTTGCGGGCTGCGAGCCCGCCGGCGTGATCTGCGAAATCCAGAACGACGACGGCACGATGTCGCGTCTCGACGATCTGCGCGCATTCTGCGCCGAACACGGTTTGTTGTTGTCGTCGATTGCCCAGCTGATCGAATACCGCAGGCACCACGAACGTCTCGTCGAATTCATCGGTGCGGCGCCCGTGCCAACCGAATGGGGAACCTTCAACTGCCACGCCTACCGCAGCACAATCGATGGCGTCGAACACCTCGCGTTCACCCAGGGCGACATCTCAACCGGCGGTCCGGTGCTGACGCGCGTGCACAGTGAATGCCTCACGGGCGACGTCTTCGGTAGCCGTCGTTGCGACTGCGGGCCGCAGCTGGCCGCGGCGATGAAGTTGATCTCCGAAGAAGGCCGGGGAATCGTTGTGTATCTGCGCGGTCACGAGGGCCGTGGCATCGGCATCGGCCACAAGATCCGCGCCTACTCGCTGCAGGACGAGGGCCTCGACACCGTCGATGCCAACCTGCAACTCGGCCTGCCCGTCGACAGCCGCGAGTACGGCATCGGTGCGCAGATTCTCGCCGACCTCGGTGCGCAGGAACTTCGCCTGATGACGAACAACCCCGCCAAGTACGGCGGCCTCGGTGGTTACGGCCTGTCGGTTGTTGAGCGCGTCTCCATCGAGATTCCGGCGACCCCGGAAAACGAGCGTTATCTGCGCACGAAGAAGGAACGCCTCGGACATCTCATCGAGATCGACGGAAAGTAGGAGACGAACATGGTCGGCCCAAACGATGGACTGAACAGCGCGACAATCGACGGCACCGGGATGCGGTTTGGCATCGTGTGCGCCACCTTCAATTTCGACATCGTCGATGCACTGCGCCGCGGCGCGGTGCGCGGGTTCGTCTCGCACGGCGTTCGTGAATCCGACATCTCGACCCACTGGGTGCCCGGGGCATTCGAACTCCCTCTTGCCGCCAAGACGCTGGCGCAGACCGGACGGGTCGATGGCGTCATTGCGCTCGGTGCGGTCATTCGCGGTGACACTCCCCACTTCGAATACGTCTCGGGCGAGGCGGCATCGGGTCTGCAGCGTGCCGCACTCGACACCGGGGTGTACGTGGCCTTCGGTGTCCTCACCGTCAACACGATGGAACAGGCGCTCGAGCGCTGCGCCGACACCGACAACAAGGGCGAAGAAGCGGCCGTGGGCGCAATCATGACCGTGCAGGCACTTCGTACGATCAAAGAAGGCTGACGCACACACTGGGGTGACGAAAGGAGAGCACATGGGGGTCATTGCTTCCCTGCTCTTCGCGGTGGCCTCGGTCGCTGCCCCATCGCCGCATTCAGCGGCCACGCTCACGTCGGTCGTCGACAGGGGGACCTTTGCCACCGAACTCAGTGAGTTTCCGCGCTTCGTGCGCGAGAACCGCAGGGTGTACCGGGAACTCGACTGGTCGACCGATTACTGCAGTGCACCGTTCGTCGGCAATACGGGGCGGTCGTTCAACTTTCGCCTCCCCTGCCAACGCCACGACTTCGCGTACCGGAATCTGAAGCTTCTCGGGGTGTTCAACGAAGACAACCGCAAGCGGGTCGATGATCGCTTTCTTGCAGACATGAAGTCGACGTGCTCGCCGCGTGGCATCACCCAGCGCTACAACTGTTACCTCTGGGCCGACACGTTCTACGGCGCGGTTCGCGCCTTTGCGGGCGGATGACGACGTCAATAGTGTCACTCACGGACAATAGTGACACTACTTGTCTAGAGTGTCCCCCTGTGGACGCATATCGAATCATCGTGAAAGAAAAAGGGCGGGTCGTTCTCCCCATCGCGTTGCAACGTGCCTGCGGGTTCGCGCCCGGTGACGAACTCGTCGCTCGACCAATCGGCGCGGGTCGCTTTGTCGTTGAATCAGGCGACGCAATACTCAGTCGAATCTGGTCCCGACTGCCCGAGGAATCCATCGGCGATACGGGTGACCTCGCCACATGGAGGCATGAGTCGGATTCGGCCCGCCGAAGTTCACTGGAGTCGCCCGAGTTCGAAGCGACGCCCGAATCGAATCGACGCACATCCCGTCTACTCGCCGAATTCGGTCTCTAAATGGCGCCAACGAAGGCGATCCTCGATGCGTCGGCCATTGTTGCTCTGGTGCGGCGCGAGCACGGTGGTGAGGCGATCAGAAAATTGATCGCCGCCGGCATTGCGTCCACGACACCAACCGGACTCGCCGAGGCACTCATCACCTGCCACCGCAAGGGTTACAAGGGAACGCGCGAGGAACTCGCCGATGACTTGCGTGAATACGGCCTCACGGTCGAGCCGATCGTCGGGGACGACGCCGAAGAAATGGCCTACCTGCTTGCACGCTCGGATGAACTCGAGAATCACAACTCGCCGACGGCAGGCAGCCATGGCAAGTTGAGTCTCGGTGACGTTGCATGCTTGGCGGTTGCGTACCGCCTTGGTGCCTCGGCGGTTGTTTCGGATGGAACCTGGGAGTTACTCGAGCGACCGGGACTCAAAGTCTTGCCCTTTCGCTAACGGAATCACACACCGACCGACAAGCGGAGGATCTGGGTGAGCACACGCGCAGTGGCTCCCCAGATCGTCTCGTCGTCGAGGTGGTACATGTACACGTTCATCGGCCCGAACCGTGTCTCCCAACGCTCTTCGCGAAACGTATCGTCGCGGGCAAGATCGACAAGTGGTACGTGAAGAACCCGGTCGACCTCGTTCTCCGACGCAGTGAGCAACGGTCGGTACGCGAGGGTGCCGACGATCGGCACGATGTAGCTGGAGCTCACAACCGTGAGGATGTGGTCGAGCTCGCCCACAACGGCGACGTCGTGCGAAGGCATTGCAACTTCTTCGACGGCCTCACGCAGTGCCGCGTCACGAATCGACTCATCGGGTTCCACACGTCCGCCGGGGAAAGAAATTTCTCCCTTGTGATTCTTCAAGTGTGCCGCACGTTTCGTCAGAACAACTTCGACGCCGTTGTCACCCGGGTGCAACGTCACAAGCACCGCACTGGGTCTCGCCTGCTGCGCCGCTTCGGTGTCGATTGATCGCGCCGAGTGAACCGACAATCGCGACACAACGGTGTCGAACGACGCAAGGTGCGAAAGATCGGCGCCACGCCACGGTGCGGGTTTTCCTTCTTTCCAATCCGGTGGACGCGGAATGAGTTGGCGTCCTCCGGGTCGCATCGGTGTGCGGATCGGCTAGGCCGAGGGCTTCCAGCCCGTGTCGCGAAGTTCGCGAAGGATTTCGGCGAGCCCGGCCGTCTTCAGATTTGCGAGAACCTTGCCGGGCATTTCTTCGCCCTTTTCCCACTGCTCCCACGCGGTGAGCAGCTTCGTCAGGTCGGGTGCGGGACGGTCGAAAGCCATGCCTCCGAGGCTAGCGACGGTGGTCATCCTTCGCACGACCGGCAACGTGTGACAACCACACGATGGCAGCCTGCAACACCCCCGCCGCAGCAAGCGCCGCAGCATCGACACCGGGACCGCGCACCAACACCGCACCCGTACAACACGCGGCAACGAAGCCGACTTCGATTGCGCGGTGCGCTGCGAGTGAAATCCGTCTGTATGCGGCCAGGGGCCCGCGCGTCATTGCGGCATTGGCCAAGGCAACAAGGCCAAGGACGAGTGGCCACGCAATCACCGCGGAACGCGAGAGTGACAGCAACAACAACGCCGCAACGAAATAGTCCCCGATCTGGTGAAACAGGCCGAGGCGTTCCCGTTTTTCCGACATGCACCGAGAGTACGGCGTGACAACGAAAGAGCCCGGGCTTTCGCCCGGGCTCTTCGACGTTCGTTGACCGAACCGCTTACATCATTCCCATACCGGGCATGCCGCCGGGCATGCCGCCGCCGGCTGCCGGCGCGTTCTTCTCGGGCTTGTCGGCCACGAGGCACTCGGTCGTGAGAACGAGGGCCG
>CAZKVD010000085.1:0-6608 GCA_964556145.1 uncultured Bifidobacterium sp.
CGAAGGATCCTTGCCCGAGAAGGCACCACCACCGTGACGGCCCATGCCGCCGTAGGTGTCGACGATGATCTTGCGACCCGTCAGACCCGTATCGGCGTGTGGTCCACCGAGAACGAACTTGCCCGTCGGGTTGATGAAGATCTCGTAGTCGTCGTTGACGAACTGCGCCGGGATGACCGGCCGGATGACCTGCTCGATGAGGTCGGGCCTGATGACGGTGTCACGGTCGGCTTCGGCACCGTGCTGGGTCGAGATGAGCACTGTCTTCAGGCGAACGGGCTTGCCGTTCTCGTAGTCGAAGGTGACCTGGGTCTTGCCGTCGGGGCGCAGGTACGGGATTGCCCCCGACTTGCGAACTTCGGTGAGGCGCTCGGCCATGCGATGCGCCAACCAGATGGGCAGCGGCATGAGATCGGTGGTCTCGTCGCACGCGTAGCCGAACATCATTCCCTGGTCGCCAGCACCCTGGCTGTTCAGCAGGTCTTCACCGCTCTTGCCCTTGCGAACCTCTTCGGAAGCGTCGACACCCTGGGCGATGTCGGGGCTCTGCGCATCGAGGGTGACCATGACACCGCAGGTCTTGCTGTCGAAACCGAACAGTGCGTTGTCATAGCCGATGCCGGCGATGGTCTCGCGGGCGATCTTCGGGATGTCGACGTAAGCCTCGGTGGTGATTTCACCGGCGACGATGCACAGACCGGTCGTGAGGAGAGTTTCACAGGCCACACGGGCGTTCGGGTCTTCGGTGAGGATGGCGTCGAGGACCGCGTCGGAGACCTGGTCGGCCATCTTGTCGGGGTGGCCTTCGGTGACGCTTTCCGAGGTGAACGTGTACTTGCTCACGGGTGCTCCTGTGTGGGGTGAAGTGACTGCTCGACACTATCCAAAACGTGCGCGGCGACCGTGTGTTTGTCGGCCAGGGGCACGGTGGAAATCGCCGATTTCGTGACGATGGTGACCGCGTTGGTGTCGTGGCCGAAGCCCACCTTTGGCTGCGACACATCGTTGGCGACAACGATGTCGAGGTTCTTGCGGGCCAACTTGCCCTTGGCGTTTTCGACAAGGTTCGTGGTTTCGGCTGCGAACCCGACAAGGACCTGACCCGGACGCTTCACTGCACCGAGGCCGGCGAGAATGTCGGGAGTTGGCTCGAGGACGATGGGCGGAACGCCGTCTTCCTTTTTCCACTTGCCCTCGGCGATCGGCACCGGGCGGAAGTCGGCAACCGCGGCAGTCATGATGACAACGTCGGCCGACGCAGCGGCGGAGTCGATTGCCGCCTTCATCTCGGCGGCAGTTTCCACGGAGACCACACCGACACCGGAGACGGGCGAAAAGTCGGCCGTGGTGACGAGGGTGACCTTGGCACCCCTGCGCGCGGCTTCGGCTGCGATGGCGTGGCCCTGCTTGCCACTCGACCGGTTGGCGATGACACGAACCGCATCAATGGGCTCGCGGGTGCCACCTGCCGACACCACGACGTGTCGACCGGCAAGATGCGACGCGGTCGGTGCGAGCACGCGACGCACGGCGGCCACGATGGAGTCGGCCGCCGCCAGGCGACCACGACCGATGTCCCCGCCGGCGAGGCGACCATCTTCGGGATCGACGATGTGGACTCCGCGCGAACGAAGAGTCGCGATGTTGTGTTGGACGGCGGGGTGCTCCCACATTTCGGTGTGCATCGCCGGACACACAACGACGGGTGCAACCGTGGCAATGAGCGTGGCGGTCAACAGATCGTCGGACATGCCTGCCGCGTACGCAGCAATGACGCGTGCGGTGGCCGGGGCAACAACGATGAGATCGGCACGCTGGCCAAGGCGCGTGTGGGGAATCGGACTCGAGTCATCCCACAAGGAGGTGTGAACGGGTTCCGAGCAGAGCGCACTCAGCGTGGTCTTGCCGATGAACCGTTCGGCGTCGGGAGTCATGATGGGCGCAACGTGTGCACCCGCATCGACCAGCTGGCGGCAAACTTCGACTGCCTTGTACGCAGCGATTCCACCCGAAACGCCAACGACGATGAAACGCCCCGAAAGATCGCCGGCGCCGGTCATGGAGAAAAGGGTCGGCCTACTCGGCTGACTCGTCGGCGGAGCTCGACGCGCCTGCGGCGTCTGCCTCGCCGGCCTCGGCGTCATCAGCGTTGGCCGGAGCTGCCCAGTCATTGAGATACGAATTGCCGTCGACCGCGTCGTAGTAAACGTCGTCGGGCAGTTCGGTCTTCACGATCTTGTCGACTGCGATTTCTTCGAAGGCGATGCTGAGCGGCTTGCGTGCCACCGAGCTGACCTGCGGCGGAATGGAGTTGCCGAGTCCATCACCCAACTGGTTGAAGTACGAGTTGATCTGGCGCGCACGACGGGCACCCAACGTGACCAGAGCGAACTTCGAGTCGGTGCGGTTGAGAAGCTCTTCGACCGGAGGGGTGATCATGGAGTCGTTTGCGCGCATGGCTTGAAAGGCTAGCGACGAAATCGCTTAATTTGACCGTTTCTTGCGTTCGTGGTGCACGATCCGGGCCAGTTCCTGGAGGGTGAGCTCGAGGTCGTCGTTCACGACCACATGGTCGGCCATCGCGATTCCCACGGGCTCTTCTTCCTCGGCCTTGCGCAGACGCTCGTCCACCTTGTCCTCGGCATCCCCCCGACCCCTCAAGCGCCGCTGCTGCTCGAGACGCGACGGCGGCAACAAGAAAACCAAAACGGCATCGGGATGAACCAGCTTCACCTGACGGGCGCCATCGACCTCGATTTCCAGAACCAGATCACGTCCTGCAACCGATTCGGGGATCGGCGTGCCGTAGTAGTTGCCGAGAAACGAGGTCCACTCGAGGAACCCTGCGTTTGCGATCCGTGCTTCGAATTCGTCACGTGACACGAAGTGGTAGGCATCGTGGCGTTCGCCGTCGCGACGTGCACGGGTTGTCCAGGAACGGCTGAGCCACAAACGGTCGTCGCGCGAGACCAGGGCTTCGACGATTGTTCCCTTGCCGACCCCACCGGGCCCCGAGACGATGACGACGAGCGACGGAGTCGCGTGCAGTTCGTCGTGTCTTTCGTCCTGCATGGTGTCACACTACCGAAACATCACCGATGAAGCCGTGAAGTGACCGAGCCCCACGAGGACTCGCCGTGCCTCGACATCCACTGGTGCATCTCGTTCAGCACTCGCAACGATGCATCAGGACGAAGGAACGATGCGGTACCGACCTGGACCGCACTTGCCCCGGCTTGCATCATTGCAATGCCCTCGACACCCGACGAGATTCCACCCACCCCGATGATCGGAATGTCACGAAGCTCTTTGCGCACGTCGTGAACCGCGCGCAGAGCGACCGCATGAATTGCCCGCCCCGAGACTCCCCCGCCACCGTTGCCCAACGCGGGTCGGGCGGTTTCGACGTCGATTGCCATGCCGACCACCGTGTTGATCAACGTCAGCGCATCGGCACCCGCCGCGACCACCGCGCGCGCAACATCGACGATGCGATCCGTGTTCGGACTGAGCTTGGCCCACATGGGCAGACCGGCGACTCGGCAAGCCCCAATGACGGCGGAACTGACCTCGACGTCGTGGGCGATGATGCCGCCGCGCCCTTCGAGGTTCGGACACGACAGGTTGACCTCCAACGCCGCAATGCGCGAAGCCACCGGGGTCAACATCGCAGCAGCACGCGCGTAGTCGTCGACCGAACGACCCCAAATGCTGGCCACCACCGTTGCTCCGGCGGCTTCGAGCGAGGGAAGGTCGTGGGTGATCCATTCGCTGACACCGGGACCCTGAAGGCCGACGGCATTGATCATTCCCGACGGCAACGGGTGAACGCGTGGCGCAGGATTGCCGGGCCACGGTGAGTGGTACAACGACTTCACCACGACGGCGCCGAGAGCGGAGAGGTCCATGTAAGGAGCCAGCTCGGCGGCGTGCCCGGCGGTTCCCGACGCAGTCATCACGGGCTGGGCAAGCGTCACCGCACCGATGCGGACCGGCTCGACGACCGATGCGCGCAGACGGCGACGCCTCATCTGACCGCCATGTTCTGAACACCGGAAGCGTGGTACTCCTGGATCGAACGGACCGTCACCGGCTGATTGCGCTGTTCGAGCAGGCCGTTGAATGCCGCCAAAGCGGCTTCGATGGTGGTCACCGACGACACGCGGTTGACGTTCGCCGCCATGCGGATGGCCTGGCCGTCGGACCGCGAGCCACTTCCCCGTGGCGTGTTGACCACGAATGCGACACGGCCGGCTTCGATCAGGCCAACCGCCGTTGTGGCGCGGTCGCTCGCCTCGGACACTTTGGCCACGATCTCGTCGACGGTGATACCGAAGCGCGACAGGTAATCGGCAGTACCCGACGTGGCGGCGATGCCGAGACCGAGCGCGCGCAAACGCTTTGCGACGACCAGGCCGGCCGGCTTGTCCTTGTCGGCAAGCGACAAGAAGACCAAACCTTCGGTTGGAAGAATCGTCCCCGCTGCAGTCTCCGCCTTGACGAAGGCCGCACCGAAGGTTGCATCGATACCCATCACCTCGCCGGTCGAACGCATCTCGGGACCAAGGGCAGTGTCGACGTCGGGGAACCGGTTGAAGGGCAAGACGGCCTCCTTCACCGACACGTGTCCGGTCACGGGCGGAACGAGCAGGCCTTCCGTGCGCAATTCGGCAAGAGTTGCGCCCAACATCACGCGCGTCGCAACTTTTGCCAAAGGCACGCCGGTTGCCTTTGCGACGAAGGGAACCGTACGGCTGGCGCGCGGGTTTGCTTCGATGACGTACACGGTTGTTCCGGAAACGGCGAACTGCACGTTCAACAGGCCGACGACGCCGAGGGCATTGGCAAGTGACGTCGCGTACGACGAAATGACCTCGACCACCCAAGCGGGCAGATTCTGTGGCGGGATCGCACAGGCGCTGTCGCCGGAGTGCACACCGGCTTCTTCGACGTGTTCCATGACGCCGCCGATCAACACTTCGCCGGTGTGGTCACGCACCGCATCGACATCGACTTCGGTGGCGTCCTCGAGGAAGCGGTCGACGAGAACCGGACGTTCGGCGGACAATCCGCCCTCGCGTCCGAGTGAACCGTCGTGTGCCATCGCGCGCATCGCACGTTCGAGGTGAGCTTCGTCGTGGACGATCTGCATCGCTCGACCCCCGAGCACGTAGCTCGGCCGAACGAGAACCGGATAGCCAACTCGCTGGGCAATCGAACGCGCCTCGTCGAAGGTCACGGCCGTGCCGCCGGGCGGCTGGGGAATCGACAGGCTGTTGCACAGCGCGTTCCAACGTTCGCGGTCCTCGGCAAGGTCGATGGAATCAGGCGAGGTACCTGCGATCAGATGAGCCGGCAACTGGGACGCCAACTTCAACGGAGTCTGACCACCGAGCGTGACGATGAGCTTGGGTTCGTTGCCTCCGCTCGCGGCCGTCTCGGCCTCGATGACGTTCATCACGTCTTCGTAGGTCAACGGCTCGAAATACAGACGATCGCTGGTGTCGTAGTCGGTCGACACGGTTTCGGGGTTGCAGTTGACCATGACGGTCTCGAATCCGGCATCGCGCAAAGCAAAGCTGGCGTGAACACAGCAGTAATCGAACTCGATGCCCTGACCGATGCGGTTGGGGCCGCTGCCCAAGATGATGACCCTCTGACGCGGCGAGTCACGCACTTCGCTTTCATCCTCGTAGGACGCGTAGTGGTATGGGGTGGTTGCAACGAACTCGGCGCTGCAAGTGTCGACGGGTTTGAACGTGGCCCGCACACCCACTCCGAGTCGCGCCGCACGAATGTCGCGCTCGGTCGAGCCCAAAAGATGGGCAAGCTGACCATCGGAAAAGCCGAAGCGCTTGGCCCGTCGCCAAAGCGACTTGGGCAGTGTTCGCGGGTCGGTTCCTCTGTGGGTTTCGATTACGTGACGCTCTTCGACGATCGAGAGAAACTGATCGAGGAACCACGGGTCGTACAGACACTTCGCGCGGATGTCCTCCATCGGGAGGCCGCGTCGAATCGCCTCGCCGACGAAGAAGATCCGCTCGGGGGTGGGAACCGCGCAGCGATCGAGAAGCTCGGCATCGCCGATTGTCGCGTAGTTCGCCTCGGCGGCGTCGGCGTTGAAGCCGAGCCTCCCCTGTTCGAGCGAGCGCAGGCCCTTCTGGACGCTCTCGGTGAAGGTTCGACCGATGGACATCACCTCGCCGACGCTTTGCATCTGCGTACCGAGCACACCCGAGGTACCGGGAAGTTTTTCGAATGCCCAGCGCGGGATCTTGGTGACGACGTAGTCGATTGTCGGCTCGAAGCTGGCCGGAGTCTTTCGGGTGATGTCGTTCGGGATTTCGTCGAGCGTGTAACCCACCGCCAACTTTGCCGCGATCTTGGCGATCGGGAAACCCGTTGCCTTCGACGCAAGGGCCGACGACCGCGAGACGCGTGGATTCATCTCGATGACAACTTGTTCGCCCGTCTGGGGATTGACCGCGAACTGAACGTTGCTGCCGCCCGTTTCAACGCCGACACGACGGATGCAGGCGAAGGCCGCGTCGCGCATCTTTTGGTACTCGACATCGGACAGAGTCTGTGCTGGCGCGATGGTAATGGAG
>CAZKVD010000086.1:0-6541 GCA_964556145.1 uncultured Bifidobacterium sp.
CCTCGACGTCATGCTCGTTGCGTCGGCGAACCCCGATGACTACACGAACCGTGGTCGCATCATCACGCCGCTGAAGGACCGCTTCGGCAGCCAGATTCGTACGCACTATCCCCTCGAAGTCGACACCGAAGTCGAAATCATCCGTCAGGAAGCACGCCCATCGTCAACGGCCGGCGTCGACGTGCGCGTGCCGGCATTCATGGACGAAGTCATTGCCACATTCAGCCACCTCGCTCGCGCAAGCAACAACATCAGCCAGCGCAGTGGTGTGTCGGTGCGTCTCTCGGTGAGCAACCACGAGATCATGGTTGCCAATGCGGTGCGTCGCGCGCTGCGTGCGGGCGACTCGGTCGTTGCGCCACGAGTCAGTGATCTCGAGGCATTGGCCGCTTCCACTTCGGGCAAGGTCGAAGTCGAGGTTCTCGAAGACGGTCGCGAAGGTGCGATCCTCGATCATCTGGTGAAGAGTGCCGTGCTCCAGGTGTACAAGCGGCTCGCCACGCCCGCGGTCGTCAACATCGAAAACGTCAACGAGGCACTTGCTGCATTCGAGGGTGGTGTCGTTGCACATGCGGGCGACGATGTGACCTCGTCGCAGTTGGTTGCCTTGCTCGAGCAGGTTCCGTCGCTGCGCCCGATCGTCAACGTCTTCACCGGTGGAGACGATTCCCCCGCAGTGGTCGCGAGTGCCGTCGAGTTCGTTCTCGAAGGCCTGCATCTGTCGAAACGTCTGAACAAAGACGCCGCCGGGGCGCGCGCCACCTACAGATCAAAGGCCTGAGCCCCGGGTCCGGTTCCCGCAAGCCCGGCAACCGCTGCCGTTTCGCCCAGCCACACCCACTGAAGCTCGGCTCCGCCGTCGCGCACCTCGGCCGACAGTCCGTGCACCGTGTCGAACAGGTCGGCGTGTTCTGCGTCGGTGGCAGGGTCGGGGACCGCGGTCAGCGACACGCCGAGGGGTGAGAATCGCTCGGACGTTGCGTAGGTGAGTCGAACGACGTGGTCGCGCCAGCGCCGCAGTGCGTCGCCCGATGCGAGTGCCGATCGATCGGGGAAGGCCAGACCGACGTGGTTGAACGCACCCTGCAGCCCGGCAACTTCGCGCACGATGCGACCCGGCATCGCCAATCTTCCGCGCAACACCGCTTCGCAGAACACCTCGACGACTTCGTTCGTCGCACCGTCGTGCATCGCATCGATCGTGAGTTGAAGTGGTGTGTCACCGAGCAGCCGCGCGGTGCTCGCCAGTGCGTTCACGACCCCACCAAAGGCGTCGGCGAATTTCGCTTCGTCGGCGATTCCGGGGTCGCGCAGGCCCGTGCGCCAACCTTCGTGCAGCAGGGCAACGGGTGTCTCGAAGGGGATCCAACCCGCTGCAACGTCGGCGATCGCCGAGGCAACCGTGTCGACGTACTGCGACCAGAATCGATCGGTTGCTTTCGGGTCGGCGAATGCGCCCTCGTTGAGAAACCATCCGGGAAGCCGGTTGCCGCACAACGTCGGCCATACCTCGACACCGGTGGCTGCGACGCGCGACGCGAACTCGATCAGGTCGTCGACAAGGCGACCATCGACGCGGCCCTCGGTGGGGAACAGTTCGAACCAGCCGATGCGCATACGAACACCCGTCACACCCAGGCTCGAGAGCGCCGCGATGTCGGTGAGGGCGGACTCGCGTCGTGCGGGGTCGGGTGTGAAGGTGGTGCGAACTCCGAGCCGGGTCATCGTGAGGGTCTGCTTGAGCGGGTCACATCACGAACGGCGAGCGCGTCCACAATTCACCGGTGTCGTTGCGATCGGTGATGACGGGGTCGCCGGTCAGGGTGACCACTGCCAGCGGCTCACTGAAGCCGCGGAGGTCGAGCGGTGCATGGGGAACCGTGTGAACGCCCTCGGGAAGTTCTTCCACCTGCTCGACCGGAATGAGAACCTCGAAAGGCCCGGCGGCGTCGCACAGGCGTGCCGCGGTATTGACCGCCGAGCCGATGTAGTCGTCGCCCTCGAAGAGGAGGGCGTAGCCGGTCGAGAGACCGATACGCAGCGACAGGGGGGCACAGGCTGTGGCGGCCCGCCGCTGGAGCTCCATCGAGAAGATGACGGCGTCGTTCTGGTCGACCGAGACGACCATGAGGCCGTCACCCAGCCACTTGGCGATTCGAACACCCCGGTCGGAGGCCACGTCGCGGGCAACGGCCCGAAACGAGGCCAACAGACGTCCCGCGGCGTCGTCGCCGTGGGTTTCGGTGAAATGGGTGAACCCCGACAGGTCGACGAAGGCGAAGGTGCGGGGGACGCGCATGCACCTTCAGGCTAGGCGAAGTAGGTTCCCTTTCGTGCCGACCCGTTTCACTTACTCCCGCTGGGACGGGACCCAAAAGGGTTTCGAGCTCGATGCCGACTCGCTCCTCGAGGCCGTCACCGACGACCTCCTGTATCACGGCGACGTCAACAGCGCCCTGCGGCGAATCATGCAACAGGGAATGACCGACCGCAACGGCGAGCGCATCGCGGGCCTGCGTGAGATGTTGGACAAGGCGCGCAAGAGGCGGGAGGAAATTCTCGAGCAGTCCGACCTCGGCGGGGTCTACAAGGAGATCGCCGATGCCCTCGACGACATCATCGACGAAGAGCGTCACCAGCTCGACCAAAACGTCTCCGAGGCCGATGCAAGCGGTGACGAGCGCCGTGCCCAAAATGCGCGCAACGCGGCGGCGGAGAAAAACATGGAACTCGAGATGCTGCCGTCCGATCTGGCCGGCAAAGTGCGCGGGTTGCAGAACTACGACTTTGATTCCGCCGAGGCTCAACAGCGCTTCGACGAATTGATGGACAAGCTGCGTGAACAGTTGATGCAGCAGTTCGTCGACCAGATGTCGGGGGCGATGCAGAACATGTCGCCCGAGGACATGGCCCGCATGAAGGACATGATGGCGTCGCTGAACGACATGCTCGACCGACACGCCAACGGCGACGACCCGCGCTTCGACGAGTTCATGTCGCAGTTCGGTGATTTCTTCCCCGAGAACCCACAGAGCATCGAGGAATTGATCGACATCCTCGCCGAGCGGATGGAGCAGATGCAGGCGATGCTGAATTCGATGTCGCCCGAACAGCGGGAGCAGTTGCAACAGTTGTCCGAACAGCTTCTCGGCGACATGGACATGCAGTGGCAGGCCAACCGTCTCGGTGAACACCTGCAGAACATGGCACCGCAGGCCGGCTGGGAACGCAGCTACGACTTCCGTGGTGACCAGCCGATGGGAATGAACGAGGCGATGCAGGCGATGCAAGAGCTCTCGGGGCTGGAAGAGCTCGAGAACTTCATGCGCAACGCCACGAATCCCGGCGCGTTGGCCGAAGCCGACATGGACAGGGTGCGCGAACTACTCGGCGAGGACTCGGCAAAATCGCTCGAACGTCTGGCCCAGTTGACGAAAATGCTCGAAGACGAAGGTCTCATCAACCAGACCGAGGGCCGTCTCGAATTGACCCCGAAGGGTTTGCGCAAGATCGGCCAGAACGCCCTGCGCGACCTCTTCAACAAGCTGGCCAAGGACAAGATCGGCCAACACCAGATGCGTGAATCGGGTGGTGGCCACGAGCGGATGTACGAAACCAAGCAGTACGAGTACGGCGATCCGTTCCGCCTCGACCTGCAACAGACGCTGCGCAACGCCCTGCGTCGACAGGGCGGAGGTACGCCGGTGCGTCTTGCTCCCGACGACTTCGAGATCGAACGGACCGAGCACGTCACCACAACGTCGACGGTTCTCATGATCGACCTGTCGATGTCGATGCCGATGCGGGACAACTTCCTGCCCGCCAAGAAGGTCGCGATGGCGTTGCACTCGTTGATCACCTCGCAGTACCCGCGCGACTACATCGGCCTCGTCGGGTTCAGTGAATCGGCACGAATTCTCACGGCTGCCCAGATTCCGGCGGTGTCGTGGGACTTCGTGTACGGCACCAACATGCAGCACGGCTTCATGTTGGCCAGGCAGCTGTTGGCCAAACAGCATGGAACCAAGCAGATCATCATGATCACCGACGGCGAGCCCACGGCACACATCACCCGCCATGGCGACGTTTACTTCAACTATCCGCCGGTGCGCGAGACCATCGACGCAACGATGGCCGAGGTCATGCGTTGCACTCGCGAGAAGATCATGATCAATACGTTCATGCTCGATGCGACGAGCGGACTGCGCTCGTTCATCGAGCGCATCACCGAGATGAACCACGGTCGCGCCTTTTTCACGACTCCCGAGACACTCGGGGACTACGTCCTCGTTGACTTCATCGAACACAAGCGCCGGCTGTCCCGCGCCCGTTGATCGGGACAAATGTCCCGCAAACCCTTGCAATCAAAGGGTTTCAGAATGCTTGACATCGAAACAACCCGATTTTTTCGGGGTCGTTGAGGCCGTCACATGCGCACTTGCTTATTTTGCAAGGATTTGGCACAATGACGTCGTTGTAATTACAAGCCTGCCATCACAGGCATGCCACAAGTTGGGGGACAGCGTCCGGACAACAAGCGCCGGACGGCGACGGTGGATGTCGGTGTGTGCAGGACGGGAGGCAATCCATGCAATTCCCAGAACAAGAATCTGCGGACAATTCAGAGCTGAGCACCGAGCGCGGCTGGCAAGACGAGGCGAACTGCCTCGGCGTTGATCCCGACCTCTTTTTTCCCGAGCGCGGTGCGTCAACCCGCGAGGCAAAGGAAGTGTGTCGTGGTTGTGTCGTGCGCAACGAGTGCCTCGAGTACGCGTTGGTGAACGGCGAGAAGTTCGGCATCTGGGGCGGCCTGTCGGAACGCGAGCGTCGTCGCTTGCGCCGCGCCCGCGCTCAGGCCAACAAAAAAGTCATCTGAGGCGCGACTCAATCGTCGTGTCGGGGCCGATGTCCAGTTCGGCCCACCTGCGCTCAGCGATCTTTTTCAGTTGACTCTCGGGGATCAGCCCCACCAACTCGGCACGAAGGGCACTTGTCCCCGAACTCCGTGCCTCGTCGACAACGGCGTCGAAGGCGTCGGCAATGCTGATTCCTTCGGTATCAACGATGTTCATGCTGATTTGTGTCGTTCCGGCCACTTCGAAGGCAAGTGTCCGAAGGCCCGGCCGCCGCACGCGTGTTGCGATGTCGCGGGCCACGGTCATGTCCGATGTCGTCAGAAACACGTTGTAGGCGATCAGAACCGGCCGCACGCCGACGCACACGGCACCTGCCGTCGGGTGTGGAGCCTGCGGCCCGTGATCGGGACGCAACGTCTTCCATGCAGCGCGGCGAATGTCGGGCAACGTGCGTTCGGGCCCGTAGAGAAACACCGGGAGGCCAATTTCTTCCGCGGCCCATCGTGCAAATGCGTTGCGTGCCTCGAGTGCGTCGTTCGTTGTCGAGCCGGCGAGAGCGACGAACGGGACAACGTCGACGACGCCGAGTCGCGGGTGAACGCCCGCATGGTGCGAAATGTCGAGTTGCTCGACCGCCCGACGGGTGACGAGGCGCGGGGAATCGATTCCGATGATCGTGAAGACACTGCGGTTGTGGTCGGGGTCGGAGTGGATGTCGAGAATCGCGGGATCGGCGCCTCCGGCGATGCGCCGGACGAGGCTTTGGTCACGTCCCTCGCTCACGTTGATCACGCACTCCAGCACGAGCCATTTCTACAGGCCCGATCCGGTGGTAGGTTCTCGGCATGTTCGCTTTTCTCGACGGTCCCGAGCTGATCATCGTCGCAGTGATCGTCCTCGTCCTCTTCGGCGGCTCACAGTTGCCGAAGTTGGCAAAGAACCTCGGTCAGGCCCAGAAGGAATTCAAAAAGGGTCTCGCCGAGGGTCAAGCCGACGACACCGACAAGAAGTAGTTGCCTCAGGCGGCGCCGTCGCGGCGACGCTTCTTGATGCGGCGACGCTCGCGCTCGCTCGCCCCGCCCCAGACGCCGTGCTCGATCTCCTCGACGATGGCGTATTCGAGACACAGGTCCTTGACCTCGCAGCGCGAGCAGATCTTGCGGGCCTTTTCCACGCCGGCGCCGTCGGAGGGAAAGAAGATCTCGGGAGCGTTGTCCCGGCACAGACCGAGGTCCATCCATTCAGTCGTGCGGAAGTTTCCGACGAAGGGGAGGGACGCCACCGTGAGTTCGGTGCGCTTCTTGATCATGTGTCCTGCTGTGCGGCTCATGTCAGGTCTGACGACGGGTGCGGGACAAAAGTTCCCGAAACCTCCCGAGGCCCGAGGCCGATAGCCTGAGGCGGTCCGAGGAGGTACCCCAGTGTCCGACATCACCACCAACGAGCCGCCCCGCGCCCATGCGCGCATCGTGTATCTCGGCCCCGTGGCGCCCCACTGGGAGGTCTACGGCGACTACGGCGACCGCGCCCTCGTCGACGAGTTCCGGACCCGGGTTCTTGCCCGTTTGGTTCTGATCACCCGTGACGACCCCCAGTTCCGTCGCAACAGCGAGCGCGTGGCCCGCGACGCCGAGCGCGAGAACATCACGATCGAGTGGGATCTGGGCACCGTCAGCGCCTGACGG
>CAZKVD010000087.1:0-6500 GCA_964556145.1 uncultured Bifidobacterium sp.
GCCGGTGGCGTACCCGTTGTCATCGACACCACCGAGGAAATGGGATTCCGCGTCACGGTCGAACAGCTCGAGCGTGCAAAGACGCCGCGCACGAAGGTGCTGCTCTTCGTGTCACCCGACAACCCCAGTGGTGCGGTGTATCCGCCCGAAGAAATCGCAGCGATCGGCAAGTGGGCCGTTGACAATGGCATCTGGGTCATCACCGACGAGATCTACGAACACCTCACCTACGGCACGCACACGTTTGCTTCCATGCCGACGCTCGTTCCCGAAGTTGCGAACCAGTGCGTCATTGTCAACGGAGTCGCCAAGACCTATGCAATGACCGGTTGGCGTGTCGGCTGGATGATCGGCCCCGACGATGTAATGAAGGCGGCGATCAACTTTCAGTCGCACTCGACGTCGAACGTGTCGAACGTTGCGCAGATCGCTGCACTCGCCGCGGTCAGTGGGGATCTCGAAGCCGTGAAGATGATGCGCACCGCATTCGAGCGTCGTGGCAAGACGATGCACAAGATGCTCTCCGACATCGCCGGCGTCACGTGTCTCGAACCGCAGGGAGCGTTCTACTGCTTCCCGCACGTGCAGGGTCTTCTCGGTCGTTCGCTCAGTGGACACGTTGCGCAGACCAGCATGGAGCTCGCCGATCTGGTTCTCGAACACGCCAAGGTGGCCTTCGTGCCCGGCGAGGCGTTCGGCGCGCCCGGCTACGCGCGCTTTTCCTTTGCGCTTGGCGACGACGACATCGTCGAGGGCATCTCGCGATTCGCGACTCTCTGCAACGGCTGAGCCTCTGCTAGTTTGACCTCACCACGGCAATAGTCGTGGGACGTGAAATACAGCGAAGTCCGGCGAAAACCCGGCACTGTCCCGCAACGGTGGAGAATCTCCTCGAAGATTCCGAGTCCGGTCGCCTGCTTCACGTGCGATTACCAGTCCTCGAAGGAAGGGCGGTCCGCTGAGCGGGAGAGTTCCCGCCTTCGACCCACTCTTCTTTCTCCAGCAATCTTCGGAGGAAGAACATGTCACTCAAAGTCCTGAACCGTCGCCGCTTCGTCGGCCTGCTTGCCGGAACGCTGCTGTTTGCCGCGTGCGGTGCCGACCCCGACAACACCAAGCCGGCGACCACCGAACCGGTGGTTGCCGACACCACGGCTGCCGCGGAAACCACCGTGGCCGAAGAGTCAGCGGACGCAAAGAAAATGGCCGGCGAGCGCATCGTCTCGCTGTCGGCCACGGCAACCGAGATGTTGTACGCCATTGGTGCACAGGATCAGTTGGTCGCCGTCGACAACTACAGCAACTATCCGCAGGAAGCAGCCGACTTCGCCACGAAGATCGACGCATTCGAGCCGAGCGTCGAGGCAATCTCGGAACTCGACCCAACCGTTGTCTTGCTCACCTACGACCCGGGTGACCTGCAGGCACAGTTGGAGAAGCTCGACATCAAGGTGTGGTTCGGTGCGGCCGCAGCAACGCTCGACGACACGTACAAGCAGATCACCGAACTCGGTGATCTGACGGGCAAGGTGGCCGAGGCCACTGCGCTGGTCGAATCGATGGAGAGCGAAATCGAGGCGACGATCACCGGCATGGAACTTCCCGATGCGCCGGTTTCGTACTACTACGAGCTCGACAACACCTTCTACTCGGTCACGTCGAACACCTTCGTTGGCCAGCTGATGTCGCGCTTCATGCTGCAGAACATTGCCGACACCGCCGAGGCGGGCAACGACTATCCGCAGCTGTCGGCAGAGTCGATCATCTCGTCGAACCCGCAGATGATCTTCCTTGCCGACACGAAGTGCTGTGCGCAGTCCGCTGCGACCGTGGCCGAGCGTGCGGGGTGGGATGCGGTTGATGCCGTTGCAAACGGCAACGTTGTCGAACTCGACGACGACATCGCTTCGCGCTGGGGTCCGCGTGTCGTGGATCTCGTGAAGTCCGTTGCCGCCGCAGTGGCGAAGTACGTCGAATCGGCAAAGGGCTAAGACGCAGAACATGCTCACCGAGCAGGCGCCGTCCCCCGCAAAGGGGCTCATCCCGACGCGTTGGTGGCTGCCCGCAGCCGTGGCGGCCGCCTGTACGGCACTTCTGCTCGGTGTCATGGTGGGGCCGGCGGGACCGGTGTGGTGGCGAGTCCCGCTGGCATTGCTCGATCGGTTGCCGCTGCTGTCGCTCGACAGCGGCGTCACCGATCGTGAGTGGACGATCATCTGGCAGATCCGCGCGCCGCGGGTCGTGCTTGCCGCTCTCGTCGGCTCGACGCTCGCATTGTCGGGTGCCAGCTACCAGGGAGTGTTTCGCAATCCTCTCGTCGACCCGTATCTGCTCGGCGTTGCCGCCGGTGCGGGTCTGGGTGCAACCGTGGTGTTCACCCTGAATCGCGCCGGAACGAGCTCGTGGATCATCGATCCGCTGCCGCTCAGCGCCTTTCTCGGCGGTCTGGTCGCCGTTGTTCTCACTTATTTCGTCGGCACAGCCTTCGGGGGTCGGCGCAGCTCGGCGACTCTCGTACTTGCGGGCGTTGCCGTGACCGCACTTGCGACGGCCGTGCAAACTTTCGTGTTGCAACGAAACACCGATGTGATCCGCCAGGTGTACTCGTGGATCCTCGGACGTCTCAGCACCGCATCGTGGGCCGACGTGCGTCTCGTGTTGCCGTACGTCATTCTCAGCACGGTCACATTGATCATCCACCGTCGCCTGCTCGACGTCATGCGTGTCGGCGAGGATGAGGCAACGGCCCTTGGCACTTCGGTCGATCGGGTGCGCATCATCGTGGTCGTCGCCGCGACCCTGGGAACATCGGCGGTCGTGGCCGTCAGTGGCCTGATTGGTTTCGTCGGCATCATCGTCCCGCACGCGGTTCGCCTGCTCGCCGGCGCGA
Organism: uncultured Bifidobacterium sp.; assembly: GCA_964556145.1. Classification (GTDB taxonomy): domain Bacteria; phylum Actinomycetota; class Acidimicrobiia; order Acidimicrobiales; family Ilumatobacteraceae; genus F1-20-MAGs119. Next base: position 2,891 of record CAZKVD010000087.1, read on the forward strand.
GTTATCGCACGATCATTCCACTCAGCATCTTCGCCGGCGCTGCGTTCCTGGTGCTTGCCGACATCCCTGGGCGAATCCTTCAGAACCCGTCGGAAACGCCGATCGGAGTCGTCACTGCGTTCTTCGGTGCGCCGTTCTTCCTGTTGTTGTTGCGCACGAGGCAGGCGAACCGATGACGTCACTTGCATTCGAGTCAGTGTCGGTGCGCTACGGCGACCGCAACGCGCTGGCCGATTTCACCGACAACGTCAAGCCGGGCGAGTGGCTGTGTCTGATCGGTCCGAACGGTGCGGGGAAGAGTTCTCTCCTTCGGTCGGTTGCCGGTGTTGTGAAGCACGCGGGGCAGATTCGCGTCGATGGAACGTCGCTACGACTCAGGTCGGCCAAGCGCCGCGCACAATTGATCGCCTATGTGCCGCAGTCGCCGGTGATGCCCGACGACATGAGCGTGCGCGAGTACGTGGTGTTGGGGCGCAATCCATTCATCGCCCACTTCGGACAAGAGACGAAGCACGACTGGGACATCGTCGACGAGGTGCTTCACCGTCTCGATCTGGTCGAATTCAGTGAACGTCATCTTGCAACGCTGTCGGGCGGCGAACGTCAGCGGGTTGTGATCGCCCGCGCCATTGCCCAAGAGGCACCGATCCTTCTTCTCGACGAACCAACCAACGCACTCGACATCGGTCACCAGCAGCAGGCGTTGGAGCTTGTCGACAGACTTCGGCGTGAGCACGGGCTCACCGTCGTGTCGGCGATGCACGACCTGACTCTGGCCGGGTTGTACTCGGACCGCCTGTGCCTGCTTCACCAGGGGTATCGCGTTGCGACCGGCACCGCAGCCGAGGTTTTGAGGCCCGAAACCCTTGCGGAGTTCTACGGGGTGTCGGCGCGCGTTCATCACGAGCCCGACGGCACGGTGGTTGTCATTCCGTTCAGGTCCCACGAATCGGGCGAACGCCACTAGTTAGTCTTGCTGTCATGCGGCGGTTCGGTGCGTTCCTCGTCGTCGTGCTGATGACTGCTCTGATTCCCGTCGGACGAGTGCATGCCGTGCAGTCGATCGACGCCCGGCTCGAGTCGGTTCTCAAAAAAACCGATGGTCGCGCCGCGGTGGTTGCGGTGTACGGGCGTCGCGTCGTTGCGGTGGCGGGTCGCGACGCAAACGAATTTTCCCCGCTTCATCTGGCATCGGTTTCAAAGACGCTGACGGCCGTTGCGGTGATGCGTCTCGCCGAACGAGGTGACATCGACCTGTCGAAGCCGATCGGTGGGTACCTGCGCGGGAAGTACGACCTGCGCGAGGACATTGCATCCCAGCCCGTGTCGGCATTTCTCAACCACGCGACAGGCCTGAGATCGAACAACATGCAGGCGGTGTCGCGGGGCTTGACGTCGTGGCGTGAGTACGCCGAACAGGCAGCGATGGGTCGAACATCGTCGACGATCGGTCGGTACCTGTATTCCAACGACAACTACGTGTTGCTGACGGCTTTGGTCGAGGCCGTCGCCAAGCGTCCGTTCAACGTTGCGATCGAGCAGTTGGTGTGGAATCCGCTCGGTGTACCCGGTGGATACCTCGACGTCACCAACCGTGGAACGCAGGTCCTGGGTGGTGCCGGTGCATGGGTCGCCAGTCCGTATGCAATTGCCGTCTTCTTCAACTCCCTGAACCCGACGACACCGGGAAAGAAGTTGCTCTCGGACAAGTGGTTGTTGCGCATGCACGACGTGGCGTACTCGGGTGAATACCGGAACGGTTTGCGCTACCGCAACGGTGCGTGGGGGCACACGGGATCGTTGTACAAGGTTCGCGCGGCCGCCGTCGTTGCCCGAAGCGGAACCGTGTACGTCGTTTTGTCCGAAGGTGCGAAGCCGGCGAGCTCCGAAGGTCTCTTCGATGCCCTTGCGCGGTTAGGTTGATCGCCGTATGGCCGCGCACGACGACCCGCTGTATCTCGACAATTGCGTCGAAGGTTGCGCCCGGGGACATCAACGTTTGCTTGCAATGCTCGACGAGGTGATGGCGGCCGGTGATGCGGAAGGCTGGTTCTCTGCGCCGTCACGGTTGCCCGACTGGACGCGACGCCACGTCATTGCGCACCTGGCCCGTAACGCCGAGAGTCACGTTCATCTGTTCGCCGAGGCCGAAGCGGGACGCGAGGGAGACCAATACCCCGGCGGTGCCGAGGCGCGTACGGCGGGCATCGACTCGTACGTGGGGTTGAATGCAGCAGAGCTCGTTGCGCGCAACCGCGCGGCAATCTATGCCCTCGAGGCGAAGTGGGCCCGTACCTCGGGCGATGCCTGGCAGGGTGCAGGACGCAATGCCGCGGGGATGCGGGTCAAGATGCGTGACCTCCCGATGCTTCGTTGGCGCGAAGTCGAAGTGCACACAGCCGATCTCGGCGCCGGTGTCACCTTTCTCGATTGGAATCCGCTGTACGTGCGCTACGACCTTCCGCGGATGACGATGATGCAGACGAGTCGCACACCAATGGGAATGTCGACGTTGCCCGAGGCGGCATTGCGCTTGTCGGAACCCGAACGGCTGGCGTGGCTCCTCGGACGTCACGCGCCGGCGGGCCTCGAGCCGTTGCAGGGGTTCTGATCCCGTGCGGCACGCGCGCAACGCCATTCGTTTGCTGATCGCCGTTGTGGTGATGTTGTTGCTCCCGGCATCGGCCGTTTTTGCCCACGCCAGTCTCGACAACTCGGTGCCGGCGTCGGGGGCGACTCTCGTCGATTCACCGCCGCAGATCGTCCTTGATTTCGACGAACCCGTCGAAACGGTGCTGGGCTTCATTCGCCTGTTTGCCAGCGACGGTTCGCGTGCGGCACTGCCCGCCGTCAGTCGTGATGCCTCCGACTCGTCGATCGTGCGCGTCGACGTTCCGCGTCTCGACAACGACACGTACGTGGTCACGTACCGCGTGGTGTCGGTTGATGGTCATGCGGTTGACGGTGCTCTCACGTTCCAGGTCGGCGAGGGTCCGAAGGTGGACGTCACAGATCTTGTTGCCGATGTGCTCGCCGATACGGGAACCGACGGCGCGGTTGCGAACACGACGCGTGCGGTGCGCCTCGTCGGATACCTCGCGCTCGGTCTCGCGATGGCGGGGGCGCTTTTCGTTCTCGGCGGCTCGGTTGTCGACACGTTCCGTCGACGTCTGCGGCTGGTCACCGGCGCCGGCGCCGGTGCTCTCGCACTTTCGTCGCTTGCCCTGTTGGCAATGCAGGGTGCAGCGCTCGGCGGTGGCGGCCTTGGAGCCGCACTGCGTTGGTCGACAATCGCCGACGTTGCCGACACCCGTGTGGGCCACGCACTCATTGTGCGCATCGTCGTCGCGATCTTCCTGTGCGCGGCAATGTTGGTCGCGTTGCGAACGGCGAAGACCGAGTCGCTGATGCGATTCGGTGGCGTGCTGGGGTTTGTCGTACTTCCGTTGACGTATTCGTTTGCGGGTCACGCAGGATCGGCGAGCCCGGTGGTCATCGCGGTAGCCGCGTCGTTGTTGCACGTCGGCGCGGTTTCGACGTGGTTCGGTGGTCTCGTTCTGCTGTCGGCATTCGAGCCGATGCGCACCATGGCAACGGTCAAGTGGTTTTC
>CAZKVD010000088.1:0-6490 GCA_964556145.1 uncultured Bifidobacterium sp.
CATGGTCGATGTCAGCCAGTTGTCGCCCAACCCCAACGTGCGCATCATCGCCAAGCTCGAGAACCAGAACCCCTTCGGGTCGGTGAAGGACCGCATCGCCAAGGCGATGATCGAGGCCGCCGAAAAAGACGGTCGTCTGCAGCCGGGCCAGCGCATCCTCGAACCGTCCTCGGGAAACACCGGCATTGCGCTTGCCGCGATCGCCCAGATCAAGGGTTACCCCATCACCATCCTGATGCCGACCAGCGTTTCGGTCGAGCGTCGTCAGATGCTGCAGATCTTCGGTGCCGACATCGTGCTCACCCCGGGTGAAGAAGGATCGAACGGTGCAGTGCGCCGCGCGCAAGAGATGGCCGAAAAGCATCCCGAGTGGTGCTTCCTCTATCAATACGGCAACGACGCCAACCCGCGCGCCCACTACGAAACAACCGGCCCCGAAGTGTTGCGCGACTGCCCCGAGATCACACACTTCGTCGCGGGACTCGGAACATCGGGAACGCTGATGGGCACGGGGCGATACCTGCGCGAGCACAAGCCCGAGGTCAAGATCATCGCCATCGAACCCCCGCTCGGCGAGCGTGTCGAAGGTTTGCGAAACCTCGAAGACGGCTACATCCCGCCGGTGTTCGAGAACTGGAACGGCTTCGAACTGCTCGACCGCAAGCGTGTCGTGCGTCCGCGCGAGAGCATCGAGTGGACGCGTCGTCTCGTTGCTCAGACGGGCATCTTTGCGGGTCTGTCGTCGGGAGCCTCGCTGGCCGGTGCCATCAAGGTTGCAAACGAAATCGACGAGGGAACAATCGTGTTCATCGTGTGTGACGGCGGTTGGAAGTACCTGTCGACGGGTGCCTACACCGACGATCTCGACGCGGCCGAAGCTGCAGCCGAAAAGATCATCTACTTCTGACGTACGCGACTAGCCGGCAACGAGTATCGCGAGCCCGGCAACGGTGACGCACGCGGCAACAATGCGACGGCGCGCACGAGGCTCTTTCAGTGCCACAACACCCACCAGTGCCGCGATGACGACGCTCGATTCGCGCAGCGCAGTGACGTAACCCACCGATGCGCGCTGCACGGCGATGAGAACCATCCAGTAGGTGAGTACCGATGCCACACCGGCGAGAGCGAATCGGTGCCAGCGCGAACGCAGTGCGGCCATCATCGAGGATCGACGCCCGATGATGCATCCGTGGGCCGTCGTGAAGAATGCACTGGCGACGAACGTCGTCAGTGCATAGAGATTTCCGCCGGTGTCGCGTGAGCCGTGGCTGTCGATCACCGAGTAGACGCCGATGGTCGCGGCAACCGCCAACGCAGCACGAACGTGGGCGTTGTCGGCCGGGCCCGCAATCAACCACAGCCCGGTTGCGGCGATCGTGATGCCGAGAATCGACAGCGTCGACAACGAATCATCGAGCAGCACCACGCCACCGATCGCGGCGAGCACCGCACCTGTACCGCGCGCGATCGGGTAGGTCACCGAGAAATCGCCGAGGTCGTAGGCGCGAGCAAGACCCCACAAGTAGCCGGCGTGCGTCAATCCGCTGAGTGAAGCCCACAACCATGCGCTTGCCGGAACCCCGCCCAGAGAGAAGACGAGAACTGCACAGCCGATGCCGGCGACGAAGAATTGCCCCCAGAGGGCGATCCACCTGTCACCGCTTTGTTTGACGGCGAAGTTCCAACCTGCGTGCAAAAACGCGGCGCCGATCGCGAGAAGAGTGGCACCCAGCACGTGCTCAACGTACTCGCGACGGCAAGCCCATAGTCTGCAAGGTGATGGTGCAGCCGATCGGAATGTTCGACTCCGGCTTCGGAGGGCTCACGGTGGCGCGCGCCGTCATCGACCTGTTGCCCGCCGAGGACCTGGTGTACATCGGCGACACCGGGCGCTATCCGTACGGCAACAAGCCGGCGACCGAAGTGCAGCGTTACGCCCACGAAATCGCAACGAGCCTCGTCAACGACTTCGACGTGAAGATGATCGTGGTTGCATGCAACACCGCTGCTTCGGTGGCGCTCGACCAATTGAAGGCGACGTTGCCCGTTCCGGTTGTCAGTGTGATCGAGCCCGGTGCACGGGCGCTGGTGCAGGCCACTCGTATCGGTCGCGCGGGCGTCATCGGCACGGTGGGCACGATCGACTCGGGCGCCTACGACAAGGCGGTTGCCGAGGTCGATTCATCGGTCGACCTGGTGTCGGCTGCGTGTCCCGGCCTCGTCGAATTCGTGGAACGTGGCCAAACATCGGGCTCCGAGGTGCGGGTGCTGACCGAACGTCTTCTCGCGCCCGTCTCGTCGGCGGGTGTCGACACGTTGTTGTTGGGTTGCACCCACTATCCGTATCTGGCGCGGGTGATCGGCGACGTGATGGGCCCCGACGTGGTGTTGGTGTCGTCGGCCGATGAAACGGCTTTCGCGGTGCGGGCGCTCCTCGAATCCAGCGAACTTGCGGAAACCAGCGACCGAAAGGGTGAGCACCGCTTCTTTTCGTCGGGTGATCCCGAGTGGTTTGCACGTCTCGGAAGCCGCCTGTTCGGCCCCGAGCTCTCCGATGCACAATCATGGTCGGCATGACACGACCCGACGGCAGACATCCCAACGAATTGCGCTCGCTCAGCTTCGAGCGCGACTACACCGACATGGCCGCAGGTTCCGTGCTCGTGTCATTCGGTCGTACGCGGGTGTTGTGCACCGCCTCGATCGACGAGGACGTGCCGCGATGGATGAAGGGGAGCGGCAAGGGCTGGGTCACCGCCGAATACAGCATGTTGCCCGGTTCCTCGCCCGAGCGCGTCGACCGCGAGGCGGCCAAGGGCAAGCAAAGCGGGCGTACCGTAGAGATCCAGCGTCTCATCGGCCGGTCGCTTCGCGCCGCATGCGACATGAGCCTGCTCGGCGAACGTCAGGTGGTCGTCGACTGTGATGTGTTGCAGGCCGACGGCGGCACGCGTACCGCGAGCATCTGTGGTGGCTTTGTGGCCCTGCACGACGCACTCACGCGACTGGTGCAGGACGGCAACGTCAAGAAGCACCCGCTGCATTCCCAGTGCGCAGCCATCAGCGTGGGAATCCACAACGGTACGCCGATTCTCGACCTGCCCTATGTCGAAGACAGTTCGGCCGAGGTCGACATGAACGTCGTCATGTTGCAGCCCGTCGCCGGTGGCGAGGCAAAGTTCGTCGAGGTGCAAGGCACGGCCGAGGGCCAGGCGTTTGCGCGCTCCGAGCTCGACACGTTGCTCGAACTCGCATCACACGGTCTCGGTCACATCTTCGACGCCCAGCGTTCGGTACTGTCGATACCGCCTCCGCAGCGTTCGCTCGGTCGCTGAGTCACGGTCCCGTGTCGCTGCGCGAACTCGTCTGCGCAACGGCGAACCCCGGCAAAGTTGCCGAGATCGCCGGCTTGTTGCCCGTCGATTGGACGTTGTTGCCACGGCCGCAGTCGGTGGGTGACGTGGTTGAAGACGCGGGCACGCTCGTGGGCAATGCACGCCTGAAGGCGCGGGCGATTCTTGCTGCAACAGGCAAGCCCGCGGTTGCCGACGACACGGGTCTCGAGGTTGCCGCGCTGGGCGGTGCCCCGGGTGTCGACACTGCGATCTATGCGGGGATGGGCTGCAGCGATGCCGACAACCGCCACAAGTTGCTCGGCGCGCTGTCGGGTGTGGCGGATCGCTCGGCGCGTTTCGTCACCATCGTGCTGGTGGCGTGGGCGGATGGGTCGGAGACGATCGTCGAAGGCGTGTGCAACGGCCGCATCGCCGAAGTCGAGCGTGGTGATCGCGGTTTTGGTTTCGATCCGTTGTTCATTCCCGACGACGGCGACGGTCGCACGTTTGCGCAGATGACGGCCGGGGAAAAGAACGCGGTGTCGCACCGCGGCCGCGCATTCCGCGCTCTGGCTGCGGAACTCGCGAAGTCACCAACCGCGTAGGTCGATGGCCCACTCGTCGACGACGAGTCCCTCGCGGTGAACCCAGGCACGTTCGTGCTGTGACATCGTCGGATCGATGTGTGCAGGAGCCACGAGAACCCGTTCACCAACTTTGGGCAGAAACGTGGGGGCGCCGTGTGCATTCGGGTCGCGCTTCACGGCGAAGGTGATGTGTTCATCCGAACAGAACCACACGTCGTAGCCGTCGACCTCGGGATTTCCGTGGTCCATGCCGAGTGCCTTCAGGCCGACGTCGGCCACGGCCCATCCGGCCGAACGCGAGATGACGGTACCGACCACGTGCACGGCCTGGCGGAAAGGAAAGCCGAGTGTTGCGTACTGGGTGTCCATCAACGCATAACTGCCGGCCTGCAGTTCGGTGATGCCGGTGTCGAGATGCTCGCGCCAGGTTCCCGTGCCGCCGGCCGAGACGATGTCACCGCCGACCTTGGCGGCGCAGTTGCGCAGGGTCTCCGTCGCGGCCATCACCTGATCACGCTTTGCGGCCGGGTCGGTGACCATCATCAGATGGCCCTCGTAACCCATCACGCCGCGCACGTTCAGGCGCATCGAACGTGCATGGTCGGCGAGACGTGCCGCGTCGTCGGGTTCGACACCGCAGCGGGGAAGGCCGACGAAGACGTCGATCAACACGTTCTTGATCCCCGCGCGAACTGCGGCCTGCACCGTTTCGTCCGAATCCACCGCAACGGTGGCGCCCGTTCCCGCGATTGCGCCGAGGCGTGCCGAGTCGACCGACTCGTTGGCAAGCAGGAAGTCGGCTTCGATGCCCGCCTTGGCGAGTCCCGAGATCTCGCGCGGTGTCGCGCAGGTGAAACCCGTGTGGCCGAATCGTTGTTGCACCTTGGCAAGGGCACTGCACTTGTGGGCCTTCACGTGAGGGCGCAGGCTGCTGCCCGGCCACGACTGGGCCATGGCGGCGAGATTCGATTCCAGGGCGCCCGCTTCGATGACGAGGGCGGGTGTGGGCAGGTCGTCGATGAACATGTGCCGGCGGAGAGACTCGAACTCTCACTGGCGGCGTCCTAAGCGCCGTGCCTCTGCCATTGGGCTACGCCGGCGGGTGACCGAAGGCTAACTCTCGGTGCGTCGGGAACGGGAGCGTTCTTTGACAGAATGTAAAGGTGACGACAAAAACGGCCCAGCCCGCCAGCCCCGTTTCGGGACTCTCCAAGGAAGCGCTCACTTCGCAGCTCGGCCTCGCCGACACCGTCGTCGACTCGGCATCGCTTGCCAACAGCATCAAGCGCTTCGCCGAACAGAAAATCGTCCTGCCGACCTTTTCCCAGCTGGCCGACCCGTCGACGATTCCCGCAGAGGTCTCGGCAGGCTTGTCGGGGCTCGACAAGAACGCACCCGATGCCCGCAACCTTTTCCGTGTCCACTGGTACAACAACATGGCGGGCGAGCGCGTGTCGGTTCCCGACCACGTCGTTCTGCCGTCGTCGTTGACCGGTGTCGAGAGTCCGATCATCGTGATGTTCGGTGATCGCTTTCCGATGATCACCGCGCACAAGGTGCTCGCGGCCTACTCGTGTTTCGCGCCCCGCGTCATCTCGGGTCAGTTCGACCCCACCAAGCACCGTGCCGTGTGGCCCTCGACCGGCAACTACGCGCGCGGTGGCGTGGCCATCAGCCGAATCATGGGAAGCCGCGGTGTCGCGGTGCTGCCCGCCGGCATGTCGCAGGAACGCTTTGACTGGCTCGATCATTGGGTCGGCGACCCTGCCGACATCATCCGTACGCCCGGCACCGAAAGCAACGTCAAAGAGATCTACGACGCCTGCAACGAGATGGCCAAGGACCCGTCGAACTTCATCCTCAATCAGTTCTGCGAATTCGGCAATCACGTCGGTCACTACTTCGTCACGGGTTCGGCGCTGGCCCACGTCTTCGAAACCGTCGCAAAGGCCAGCGGCAATCCGCGCCTTCGCTGTGCCGCATTCACGTCGGCAACGGGCAGCGCGGGAACCATCGCCGCGGGTGACCGCCTCAAAGATCTCTACGGCACCAAGATCGTCGCCGTCGAGGCTCTTGAATGTCCGACGATGCTCGAGAACGGTTTCGGTGAGCACAACATCCAGGGCATCGGCGACAAGCACATTCCGCTCATCCACAACGTGATGAACACCGACGTCGTGGTGGCAGTGTCCGACCGCGCGACCGACGAACTCGACGTGCTGTTCAACACACCCGAAGGCAAGGCCTACCTGGCCGACCGCCTGGGTCTGTCGGCCGAACTGCTCGAACACCTTGAACACTTCGGCTTCTCGGCGATCTGCAACGTGCTCGCCGCCATCAAGACGGCAAAGCTCTTGGGCCTCGGTGCCGACGACGCGTTGATCACCATCGCCACCGACGGCTCGGCGCTGTACCCCAGCGAACGAGTCAAGACGCTTGCCCATCGTTTCGGCAACGACTTCACGCGAGCCGATGCCGCCGAGGTCTACGGCGAACACCTTGCCAGCGTGAACACCGACGCGATGATCGACTGCACCGAGCGCGACCGCAACCGCATCTTCAACC
>CAZKVD010000089.1:0-6419 GCA_964556145.1 uncultured Bifidobacterium sp.
CTCATCGACTAACCGAAGCGTTCTCGGCGCAGCCAGGTGCAGTTTTCGTCGAGATTTGCGCCGAGAACCAACCGCGTTGTCAATCTCGGCGCAGATCTTGCCTTTTCTTGCACTTCCGTGCGCCGAGAACCCTGGGGGTTAGCGGGAACCCCAGGTGTCCCAGTGCATCACCGTGTCGAGTGGCAGGCGCTTGGCCACCTTGAAGTCGGTTCCTTGCGTGTACGCGATGGGGAAGAGGCCGGCCTGCGACACCGTGTCGTACGGGATGCCGAGAACTTCTGCTGCTTGCTTCTCACCTTCACCAATGAGGTGAATCGTTGTCCATGCCGAGCCGATGCCGCGCTCGCGCAGCGCGAGCATGAACGACCACACCGCGGGAAGAATCGAGCCCCAGGCGGATGCGCCCATGAAGACCGATGCATTGTCGAGGCGTCCGGTGATGCAGGGAACGAGCATCAAGGGCACACGATGGAAGTTCTCGGTGAGATAGGTCGCCGACTCGGTGATCTTGTCGCGCTGTTCCGCACGGAGGTCGCCGTCTTCGTACTGGGCGCTGCGCGGGTTCTTTGCGTAGATCGAGAAGTTCGCCTTGTAGATGTCGGCGAGAGCCTTCTTCTTCGCAGCATCTTCCACGATCATGAACTGCCAGCCCTGGCTGTTCGAACCGGTCGGCGCCTGGAGGGCAATGTGGAGGCACTCCTCGACGACTGAACGTTCGACCGGCTTGTCGAAGTCGAGGCGTTTGCGCACGCTGCGGGTGGTTGTGAGGACTTCGTCTGCGGTCAGGTTCAACTTCATTCGGGCAGTGTGTCACGGTTCGTAGCCGCGTGACACACTGGGGCCATGACCTTCGAGCAGAGAGTGACCGTGAACGTCAGCGGGGGAATCGCCGACGTCCGAATGAACCGTCCGGACAAGCGAAATGCCCTCGACGGGGCAATGTTCGCGGCCTTGGTCGAGGCAGGCGAGGAACTGAAGTCACGCAAAGACGTGCGAGTCGTGGTCTTGTCGGGCGAGGGGTCGTCCTTTTGCGCCGGGCTCGATTTCGGGTCGTTCCAACAGATGGCGGGTGGTCCAAAGTCCGATGGTGGGCGGGAGCCCGCTGCCTCCGACATGGCGCCCGGTCGCATCACTCATCTCGGCCAGCAGTCGGCATGGGTGTGGCAGGAGATTCCCGTCCCCGTCATCGCGGCGGTCCACGGTCACGCACTCGGCGGAGGGATACAGGTTGCACTCGGTGCCGACATCCGCGTGGTTCACCCCGATACCCAAATGTCGGTGCGAGAGATCCACTGGGGTCTCGTGCCCGACATGACGGGGACGCTCGTGCTTTCACGTTTGGCACGCCCCGACTTGGTCAAGGACATCGTGTTCACTGCGCGCGTGTTCAGCGGTCTCGAGGCCTACGAGATGGGGTTGGCAACGCGTATTTCCGACAAGCCGCTCGACGACGCGATGGCGATGGCAGCCGAAATTGCCGACCGCAGCCCTGATGCCGTTCGGGGCGCAAAGGCCCTCATCAACCGACTCTTCACCCAGCAGGCAGCCGAACAATTTGCTGAGGAACGCCGCATCATCGGCAGCCTCATCGGCAAGCCGAACCAGGTCGAGGCCGTCATGGCGAACTTCGAAAAACGGAAAACGGCTTTCGCCGACCCCGCCTAGGGCGGTAGCCTGACCTCACCGCTCGGGCCAGCGTTGTCCCCTGTGGCTACATAGTCCGGATTCGTCCGGGCATCAGCCCAGTTCTCGGAGCAAAAGCGTGCAAAACCTGCACCTCACCGCGCCGAGAACCCTCACGTAGAGGTGTGATGTGACAACGCAAACCGATTCCCCCTTTTATCGTCCCGCGACGGGTCTCTATGACCCGCGGTTCGAACACGATGCCTGCGGCGTGTCGTTCGTGGCGAACATGAAGGGCGTCGCCAGCCGCGAGATCGTCTCGCTCGGCATCGGAGCGCTTTGCAACATGGAACACCGCGGTGCAACGGGCGCCGAGGCCGACACCGGTGACGGTGCGGGCATTCTCATCCAGGTTCCCGACAAGTTCCTGCGTGCCGTTGCGGGTTTCGACCTTCCCGAAGTCGGTGCGTACGCATGCGGCATGGCATTCCTTCCGGCAAACGCGAACGACGCAGAGAAGGCGATCGAGGCGATCGAGCGAATTCTCGGTGAAGAGGGTCTGCGCCCGCTCGGATGGCGAAACGTTCCGATCAACCCTGACTGTCTCGGCAAGACCGCGCGCGACGTCATGCCGTCATTCCGGCAGCTCTTCGTCACGGATGCCGACACCAACACAACCGGAATCACCCTCGACCGCAAACTGTTCGTGGCGCGCAAGCGCATCGAACACGAACTTCCCGGCGAGCAGCGCACCTACTTTCCGTCTCTTTCATCGCGCACGCTCGTCTATAAGGGCATGTTCACGACACCGGAACTCGGTGCGTTCTATCCTGACCTCTCCGACGTGCGGATGGAGTCGGCGCTCGCCCTCGTGCACAGCCGTTTCAGCACCAACACGTTCCCGTCGTGGCCGCTCGCGCACCCATACCGCTTCATTGCGCACAACGGCGAGATCAACACGGTGCAGGGCAACCGGAACTGGATGCGTACTCGCGAGTCGCTGATGTCCAGTGAACTTCTGCCCGGGCTCGAACGGGCGTTCCCGATCTGCACCGTCGGTGGTTCTGACTCGATGTCGTTCGACGAGGTCCTCGAGGTCATCCACCTCGGTGGGCGCTCGCTGCCGCACGCCGTGTTGATGATGATCCCCGAAGCGTGGGAAAACAACGAGAGAATGGACCCGAAGAAGCGCGCCTTCTACGCCTATCACGGCAGCCTCATGGAACCTTGGGACGGCCCGGCGAGCGTGGCCTTCACCGACGGCACAGTCATCGGAGCGGTGCTCGACCGCAACGGTCTTCGCCCCAGTCGTTATTGGGTCACCGACGACGACCTCGTCGTCATGGCGAGCGAAGTCGGGGTTCTCGACATCGCGCCCGAGCGGATCGTGAAGAAAGGTCGTTTGCAGCCGGGACGCATGTTCCTCATCGACACGGCACAGGGCCGCATCATCGACGACGACGAAGTGAAGGCCGAGCTCGCCGCCGCCGCGCCGTACGACGAGTGGCTGGCCGAGGGAATGGTGGCTCTCGACGACTTGCCCGAGCGCGAGCACGTCATCTACAGCCACGACAGCGTGCTGCGTCGCCAACAGGTGTTCGGCTACACGCACGAGGAACTGAAGATCATCGTCGCACCGATGGCGAAGGCGGGAGCCGAACCCATCGGCTCGATGGGAACCGATACGCCGATCGCGGTTCTCTCGAAGCGCCCGCGCCTGTTGTTCGACTACTTCCAGCAGCTCTTCGCCCAGGTCACGAATCCGCCGCTCGACGCGATCCGCGAAGAGGTCGTCACCGCGGTCAGTCGTACCGTTGGGCCCGAGGCGAACCTCCTCGCTGAAGGACCCGAGGCGTGTCGACAACTGGAACTGCCGTTCCCCGTCATCGACAACCACGACCTCGCCAAGATCATTCACATCAACGATGACGGCACGATGCCGCATCTCGCCTCTGCGGTGATCAGTGGTTTGTACCGCGTCGCAGGTGGCGGCGCAGCGTTGCGCGAAGCGCTCGACCGCGTGCGCACAGAAACCGTCGAGGCAATCGACAACGGTGCCCGCATCATCATCCTCTCCGACCGAAACAGTGACGCAGCGAATGCGCCGATCCCTTCGCTCTTGCTCACGAGCGCGGTGCACCATCATCTGATCCGTCAGAAGAAGCGAACGCTCGTCGGCCTCATTGCCGAATGCGGCGATGCCCGCGAAGTGCACCACATGGCTCTGCTCATCGGCTACGGCGCGGCAGCGATCAACCCGTATCTCGCGTTCGAGTCGATCGACGACATGATCCTGAACGAGGACGGCCTCGGACTGCACGGCCTCGGCGGCATGGACCCGGTGAAGGCCCGCAAGAACTACATCAAGGCCGCGGGCAAGGGCGTTTTGAAGGTGATGTCGAAGATGGGAGTTTCGACCGTCGCGTCGTACACCGGTGCACAAATCTTCGAGGCCATCGGCCTGTCGAACGACCTCGTCGACGAATTCTTCACGGGAACGGTTTCGCGACTCGGCGGCATCGGTCTCGATGATGTCGCGGCCGAAGTCGCGGCGCGGCACGCCACCGCCCACCCGTCGCGCCCCGCAGAACGGGCACATCGCAAGCTCGAACTCGGTGGCGAGTACCAATGGCGCCGCGAGGGGGAGTTCCATCTCTTCAACCCCGAGACCGTTTATCGCCTGCAGCACAGCACGCGTTCGGGGCGCTATGACGTCTTCAAGCAGTACACCGCGGCGGTCGACGACCAGTCGCGCGAACTTGCGACGCTGCGCGGCCTCTTCAAGTTGAAGACCGGCGTGCGTCCGGCCGTTCCGATCGACGAAGTCGAGCCTGTGGGTGAGATCGTGAAGCGCTTCTCGACCGGCGCGATGAGCTACGGCTCGATCTCGGCCGAGGCACACGAAACCTTGGCGATCGCCATGAACCGTCTCGGGGGAAAGAGCAACACCGGCGAGGGTGGCGAGGATGCCGAGAGGTTCGTTCCGCTGCCGAACGGCGACTCGAAACGATCGGCCATCAAGCAGGTGGCATCGGGGCGTTTCGGCGTGACAAGTGAGTACCTCGTCAACGCCGACGACCTGCAGATCAAGATGGCCCAGGGTGCCAAGCCCGGTGAGGGCGGTCAGCTGCCCGGACACAAGGTGTATCCGTGGATCGCAAAGACGCGACACAGCACGCCCGGCGTCGGCCTCATCTCGCCGCCACCGCACCACGACATCTATTCGATCGAGGACCTGAAGCAGCTCATCCACGACCTGAAGAACTCGAACCCCGCGGCGCGTGTGCACGTGAAACTCGTCGCCGAAGTTGGTGTCGGCACGGTCGCTGCCGGTGTCAGCAAGGCAAAGGCCGACGTAGTTCTCATTTCGGGTCACGATGGTGGCACCGGCGCATCGCCGCTCACTTCGCTGAAGCACGCGGGTGCGCCGTGGGAACTCGGCCTCGCCGAGGCGCAACAAACCCTCATGTTGAACGGCCTGCGCGACCGCATCGTCGTTCAGGCAGACGGCCAGATGAAGACCGGTCGCGACGTCGTCATCGCAGCGCTGCTTGGCGCCGAAGAATTCGGTTTCGCCACCGCACCGCTGGTGGTGAGCGGTTGCATCATGATGCGCGTCTGCCACCTCGACACGTGTCCGGTCGGCGTTGCCACGCAGAACCCGGAACTGCGCAAGCGTTTCACCGGCAAGCCGGAGTTCGTCGTCAACTTCTTCGAGTACATCGCAGAGGAAGTCCGTGAATACCTGGCGGCGCTCGGCTTCCGCTCGATCAAGGAAGCCGTCGGCCACGTCGAAGTCATCGACGCAGTCGAAGCGATCGACCATTGGAAGGCGAGCGGTCTCGACATCTCGCCGTTGTTGGCCGTTCCGCAGAATCCGTACAACCAGACGCTGCACCACAGCGTCGGCCAGAACCACGAACTCGACGCGGCGCTCGACAACCAGCTCATCGCCGAATGTCAGCCCGCGATCATGGACGGCAAGTCGGTCGAAGTGAAGGTGCGCATCAACAACGTGCACCGCACGGTCGGAACGATGCTCGGCAGCGAGGTCACCAAGAAGTGGGGAGGCGCGGGTCTTCCCGATGGCACCATCAAGATCCACTTCACTGGCTCGGCCGGACAGTCGTTCGGTGCGTTCGTTCCGAAGGGCATTGAGATGCGTCTCGAGGGCGACGCGAACGACTACGTCGGCAAGGGCCTGTCGGGTGGACGTCTGATCGTGCACCCCGACACCAAGGCCAAGTTCGTTGCAGAAGAGAACGTCATCGCCGGCAACGTCATCGCCTACGGCGCAACCGGTGGCGAGATATTCCTGCGCGGTGTCGTCGGTGAACGTTTCTGCGTGCGCAACTCGGGTGCAACCGCGGTGGTCGAGGGAGTGGGTGACCACGGCTGTGAATACATGACCGGAGGTCGTGTCGTCGTTCTCGGCCCGACCGGGCGCAACTTCGCGGCCGGCATGTCGGGCGGCATCGCCTACGTGTACGACCGCGACGGTGAATTCGCATCGCGTGTGAACTACGAACTCGTCGAGATCGAGCCGCTCGATGACGACGATCTTGCGTGGCTGAAAAAGACGGTGGAGGACCACAAGCGTCACACCGGTTCGGCGGTCGCCGAGCGACTTCTGAACGGCTGGAACGTCGAGATCTCGAAGATCCGCAAAGTGATGCCGCGCGACTACCGCAGTGTGCTGAACGTCATTGCGAAGGCGAAGGCGGATGGCCTGAACGAGGACCAAACCAACGAACGAGTGATGGAGGCCGCCCGTGGGTGAGGCAACAGGTTTTCTC
>CAZKVD010000090.1:0-6410 GCA_964556145.1 uncultured Bifidobacterium sp.
GTCAGCGCAGACGACAGGCGGCCTCGTAATGCGTCGCCGCGAAGACCTCACCATGCCCCGTCGCCGTCGGCGCGTCGGCATTCACTACGACCCTGACGCATTCGGCCAGTTCAGCGAGTCGATCGCCCGCACGCTTGGTACCGCGCGCTTCTTGTTGTTCCAGAGCGTCGTTGCCGTTGTGTGGTTGGCCTGGAACATCGTGCTGCCCGACGAATGGAAGTTCGACCCGAACCCGTTCGGTGTGCTCACCCTCGCGCTGTCGTTGCAGGCCGCATATGCAGCACCGTTGATCCTGCTTGCACAGAACCGTCAGGAAGATCGTGACCGCCAGCAAAGCGAAGTCGACCGTTCGGTTGCATCACGCACGCAGGCCGACACCGAGTTTCTGGCACGCGAACTTGCCGCGGTGCGTCTGGCGTTGGCCGACATGGTGACGATGGACGAACTGCGTGACCAGTTGGAGAAACTGGGCGACCAGGTGGCCGAGCTCAGCGAGCGACTCGGCCAAGCACCCGACGAACAGCCTCGGCCGTAGCAGCCGAATACTCGGCGGGCTTGCCCAGCGTCACGAAGTGGTCGCCGTCGACTTCGATCACATCGGCCTGCATTGCGGTTGCCAGTTCTCGTTGGCGCGGCACCGTGACGAGTTGATCTTTGGTCGTGAGGAGATAGACCGCCGGCACGCCAAGGGTTCCGGCCCAATCGCGCGAGTCGTAGGTTGCCAGTGCACGGCCGGCGCGGCTGACGATCCAGCCGTCGTTGCGGCGGATCTCGCCGATCAGCCACGGGATGTACTTCGCCACGTGACTGTCGGGGTGCATCGTCTTGTTCAACGCAACGTTGAGCACACGTGGTGTTGTGACGTTGCGCAGCAACGGCGACACCGCACTTTGGAACAACCACGTCAGGCGATCGCGACGCGTTGCGCGCCACTCCATTGCGGTGGCCTGCAGCACCATGCCGGCAACAAGGTCGGGGTGACGGTGTGCAAGATGCAGCGAGATGGGTCCGCCCATCGAATACCCGACGGTGATCACCTTGTCGATCTTGAGACAACGCACAAGTGCAGCAGCGTCGTCGGCGCATTCTTCGAGTGAAAAGCTGCGGTTCGGACGCAGGCCGCGGCCGTGACCGCGGTGGTCGATGCCGATGAACGAATAATCCTTGGCCAACTCTTCGTACGCGGTGAAGAACTGGGTGTCACTTGACGCGGTCCAGCCATGCAGCAAAAGAAGTGTCGGCGCATTGGGGTCGGCGTGTTGGTGGTGACGAATGAACACCTCGCCACGATCGGGCAGCGTCACCACCTTTGCCGGTGGCAACCACGGCATCGGCCCGCTGTTGCGCACCAGCCATTTGTTCGTTTTCATCGGCACCCTCTCACTTGCACTTGGCACACCTTCCGACGAGATCGAGGCGATGGTGGTGCAGTGTGAAACCACTTGCCTCGGCGAGCTTTTCCAACGCTTCGTCGAGTTGGCGTTCGATGGCGGGTGGCACGGTGACGTCGATCATCGCACCGCACTCTTCGCACAAAAGATGGTGGTGATGGCCGATCAGGTCTTCGGCCAGCTCGAAACGACCGAACTCGTCGTTGCCGACGATGCGCGTCACCACACCCGCAGCTTCCAACACCGACAGGTTGCGGTAAACCGAACTTTGGGGCAGGTCGTCGGTGAGGCGCTGAATTTCCTGGATCGACACGGGCCCGCCTGCCGAACGCAACGCGGCCACGAGTGCGCGCCGCGCGGGTGTGTAGCGCTGGTCCGAGGCGACAAGTCGCGCCAGCACAACGTCGTCGAGCTCGCTCACCAATGAACCGTGCCCATTGGGTGCATCAGTGCACCCCGTAGAACGCTTGGACGCGCACGCCCGTTTGCATGATGTCGTCGAGAATCTCGTTGTTGGGCAACGATGCATCGCCGAGGGCCAGTACACCAGGTGCAATGGGCGTGTTGAAATGCGAGTGGCGGCGAATTTCGTGGGCGGCCGATGCGGCAACCGAACCCGCGATCTGGGCCATCGGGTGTGCGGTGCCGGCCACTTCAACGGCACGCTGTCCCTCGCGCACGCCGCGCACCTCGACGCGCAGTGCACCCATGTCGCCTCCCGCGCGCGGCGGGGTCAGCATCGGCAGGCGTGCGGTCAGGCGATCGCGACGCGTGGCCGAGGTGCGTGCACTGATGCGGGCAAGGTCGGGAAAGGCATGCTTCACCAACAACGGGTCGGCCAGGTCGGCGCGGTAGCAGTCGCGCGAGCCGATGGGCTCGGGGAACCAACAGAGTTCGCGGCCGCTGCCCGCGGGGCGGCGCAACCAGTCGTCTTCGTGCCAACCAAGGGCCGTTCCCGACAAGACGTTGTGGTGCTGGCGAGCGCATTCGGGTCCGCCCGTACCGTGCACGGCGATGTGCACCTCGTCGAACTCGTCGAATTTGGCGCCCAGATACGACACCAGCAGACCCGACAGGCCGGGTGAACAGGCCGCTCCGACAATCAGGGTGCGACCGGCAGCAAGTGCATCGCCGTGCAGATCGAGCAATGCGAGGACGTCTTTCGTATCGTCGCTGACCGACACCACGTGGCAACCCGCGTCGAGGAATCGCTTGGCGGTGCGCACGTGGTCGCCGGCGTGAGCCAGCAACACCACTTCGGTGGCGGCGGGGTCGACGTCGTTCACGGTGTTGTGCGACACCGAGCGCACTTCATGGCCGCGGCGACGTAGTTGGTCGGCGGCGTGTGTTCCCACCAGGCCGGTGCCGGCAACGACGATCATCGGGGGCCTACTTGGGCGAAGCGATGTCGCGCCAGCCACCCTGCTGGGGCGGCACGCCACCCTTGCCCTTCAGGCGCAGTGCGGCGGCAATGGCCCCGGCGACACTGAAAGCCAACATGGCCCGGCGGATGAACTTCATAGAACGCGAAGCCTAACGCTGGGCCCGAGGACACCTTGCGGGGGAATCGCTTTAGACTGAATTTCGATTCAAGGCCTGAATCAATGGCCTTCGGAGGGACATTCATGTTGCGTCATCGCTCTTCCATCACAACACGCGTTCGCCTGGTCGCCGGATGCCTGGCCGGCATGCTGGCCATTGCCGCCTGTGGGTCGAGCGAGTCGTCCGACGGCGAACGTGACCGCAACGTGCCCGTCGGCCCGGAATTCTTTTTCAGCAAAGCCGTCGACGGAGTGGCCCGCAACCGGGTGGGTGATGCGGCCATCCGCATTCCGATCAGCCTCACCGAGCGTCGCCAACGCGACGGGGCGACGTTGATTGCCGTGACCACCTTGGTGCTCGACGGGAAAGGCGTGCGAAGTGAGATCGCCGCGTCCCGCTTGACCGCACCCGGTGATCTTGACGACACATTCGGGTCGGGTGGCGTCAAGACGCTCTCTGTGCCGAGCGTGGTGGGGCGCGTCGCGTCGATCAGCCCCGACGGCAAGATCGTCGTCGTCGAAGAGGACGTCTCCGGCAAGCTGCAGCTGGTGGCGTTGAGGCGCTACGACCTTGCGTCGGGCCAAGTGGACGCAAGTTTCGGTGACAACGGGCGCTTGGACTTGTCGAATCCCGGCCTCGGTGAAGGCGCAGTGCTCTCAAGCGACTCTGTGTTCACCGATCAGGACGGCGGCGTGATCCTGCGTGGTACGGCGGCGTTCGGCGATTCGCCCAGCAAGGCGTTCGTCGCCCGTTGGACGCCGGCCGGCCTCGACACCAACTTCGGCGAGAACGGCCGTCTGATCCTGACCAGCGCCACTGTCGACGGCCTGGCGATCGACGAGAGTTTCACGTGTGGTGAGCCCACCCTGGCCGACGCAGAAGCCGGCATCCTCGCCGTGTCGGGGTGTCTGCGCAGTCGAAACATCGTCAGCGATTCGGGAACCACGACCGGTGAATTCCGGCGGGCGATTGCGTTCCGATACATGACTGCCGCAGGTGTCTTGAGCGGTGACCCTGTTGTCGCATGGATCGACCCGGGCGACAAGACCTACGAGGTTGGCGCTTATCCGGACATTGTCGACACCGACATCCTCGCGAACCCGTCGAGCCTTCTCGTCACGGTTGAGATGTCGGGCAATCGTCACGTTCTGGAATTCAACCTTCAGAAAGTCGATGCTTTTGTTCCCGCCGGGGACACGCTTGACGCGCGGTTTGCCCGCCTCCCGTCGAGCGTCATCGGTGGGGGCCAGCATGGGGTTGTTCAACTGGGCGCACCTCGGCTGGTGGGCGGTGAGTCATTGAAGTTCGTCGGCGTTGGGGTCGACACCTTCGCCGAGGCCACCACCATCGAAACGGGGATCTACGACCTTTCGAACCCGTCGATAACAGGCTGGTTGCCGGGTCAACAAAGCCTGCCGATTGGTGATGTTCCCTTCGCCTCGCGCACCGTTGAAAGTCTCGATTTCGTCGGGGACAACATCTTCATGAACATCGCGACGAACAGCCTCGCTTTCGGCCCGTTCGCAGCGACGGAAGGTCGTTTGAATCAGCGAAGTGGTTATCTCGCCATTGGTCGTGACGGCACCACGCGCGAACCGTACGGGTCGCCGGACAGCATGGCGCGCAGTCCCGAACAGGGCGGGTCGCCGATCGAAGGCGGGTTGCGGATGCCGGGCCTCTTCCCGGCCACCGGCGGTGCGATGTTCTCGGTATCGCACAAGGCAAGCCTCGGTGAAGTGAACAGCGGCACGTTCACCATCACGAAGTATTCGCCGGATACGAAACAAAAAACGGTCAGCGAAATTGTTGTCGACGGGTTTCAGCCATTCTTTTGGCATCAACCCATCAACGCCTTCGATGGTATCGACAACTTTTACATGGGCGGCTTTGTGAACGGGCGCATCGGAGTTGCCAAGTTGTCGTTGTCGAAGGCCGGTCTTGACGCAAGCTACGGCGACCAGGGTTTTGCCGAGTTCCCGCGCGACGGCTTAGGCAATACCGCCTGGAAGTGGTTCGGTGCGCGGCTGGCAGTGCAGACAGACGGTGCCGTCGATGCATTCGTGTCGTCGTGGCAGATGCCGCCCAACGAGTTTGGAAACTCGCCGCTCAACATCACAACGACGCGCTTCACACCACAGGGGGTCATCGACTCCACGCGCCCGGAGATGACAGTGACAATTCCCGAGCTGTCGCGATGCGACTGCCCCTTCGACGCAACATCCCTGTCCGCTGCTGCAAGGGCGGTCACCGACGCCGAAGGACGCCTCGTCGTCGCTATTCCGAACGTTCTCATTTTCGACGACGAGGGAAATGAGATCACGCCCAGCGCTGCACGCGACAGCGCGACGTTCGCTCAAATCACTCGTCTTGCGTGCCGGGCACAACCGTGTGTCGGCGCAGGTTCGTTCGCTGCTGCGCAGCTGCGCCGCTACAACCGTGATGGTGAACTCGACGCGACGTTCGGTACGGCAGGTGTCAGTCGTTTGTCGTTGTACGAATTTGGGGCTGAAATTTTCCTTCTGGGTGGAGTCACATTGGCCATTGGGCCGGACGGAAACATCGTCATCACCGCAATCGGCATGGAAGCCTCGTTTCCCGAAGGCGCCGTTGATGAATGGGGGATCACTTTGGACGGCGAGTTTTCGTATTCCGTGTTGTTGAACTCGGCGGGCCAAGCGATCAACTTCGTTCCTCGTGAACAGCCGCCGGCCGCACGTGCGTTGACAGATCTTGTGAACGACGCCCAATCACAGTTCGGCGGCGGAGCTTCGTCCGTGTCGGAGTCGCTTGCAGGCGGCCAGTCTTCGTCAGCGACCCCGATGACAGCTCCGCCGGGGGTCAGCGCCGATGTCGTGCTGCCGCCAGCGGTGAGTGCGGTAACTCAAGGTGACCGCCCTGTCGTCACGATCACCGGAACGCCGGCCGACCGTGCACTCGACGTTCGCTGGTCGGTCCCCGAAGCGTTGGCGAAGTCGAAGGCGAGTTACACCGTCACCGCAACGCCCGGTGGCCAGAAGTGCACCACGGCGACTACGTCGTGCGTCTTCAAGAAGCTCGATCCGTGGACCGCGTATTCGTTCACGATCAAGACGGTCGCCGCGGCCAGCGCAGCAGTACCCGACTCGACACCCTCGCTTCCGGTGAAGCCCGTGCGCATCATCAAGCGTGGGTCGCGCACCGAGCCGACCAAGTTGATCACTCCGGCGTCGACCGGAAAGCAGACCTGGAAAGCGACGGGTGGCTGCAAGGTCACGAAGGATGGCAAGACCTTCACCACGCCGAAGGACGCCGCGCTCTGCACGTTGTCGCTGACCACGGCCAAGGCGGGCAAGGTTCCGAAGACCACCCGCACCATCACCGTGGTGGTGCGTGCCGTCGCGAAGTAAATCGCAATGGTGGGGCTACCAAGAATCGAACTTGGGACCTCATCCTTATCAGGGATGCGCTCTAACCAACTGAGCTATAGCCCCGCAGTGT
>CAZKVD010000091.1:0-6285 GCA_964556145.1 uncultured Bifidobacterium sp.
GGAAAGTGGCCGGACTTTGTCACAGCGACGAGCATCTCGTCACCGGCGACATGGTTCCCCCGCAGGAACTGCTCGACATGATGGGCCTCGAGTCGATGTTCCCCATGGTCGGCGGTCACGAAGGCGCCGGCGTGATTCTCGATGTCGGTCCGGGCGTGACCTCGGTGAAGAAGGGCGACCATGTGTCGGCGTCGTTCATCCCGTCGTGCGGACGTTGTCGTTATTGCAGCACCGGCCGGCAGAACCTGTGTGACCTCGGTGCCGGTGCGATGGTGCCCGGCATGATCACCGACGGCACGCACCGTCACTTCCTGTCGAACGGCACGCCCGTCGGCATGATGGCCAAGGTCGGAACGTTCTCCGAAGTTGCCTGTGTCGCAGAAGCCTCGGTCATCAAGGTCGACCCCGATCTTCCGCTCGAGTCGGTTGCGCTTGTGTCGTGCGGTGTCGCGACGGGGTGGGGATCGGCAACCAACCGTGCCGATGTTCAGCCCGGTGACACCGTCGTGGTTGTCGGCATCGGTGGCATTGGTATCAATGCGGTGCAGGGTGCAGCGATGGCAGGCGCAAAGCGCGTCATTGCGGTCGACCCCGTCGAGTTCAAGCGCGAAAAGGCGATGGAGATGGGCGCCACCCACACCTTCGCTTCGATGGAAGAGGCCATGGCGCCGGTCATGGAGATGACCTGGGGTCAAATGGCCGACCGAGTCATCATGACGCCCGGAGTTCTGCACGGCGAGATGATGGAGTCGGCCCAGAACCTGACGGGCAAGGGTGGCACGATGGTTGTCACGGCCATCTCTCCGATGACCAGCGGCACCGCGAACATCAACCTGTTCAACCTCGCGATGTTCAACAAGGAAGTCAAGGGAACGATCTTCGGCAGCCTGAACCCCCGCGCCGACATTCCGAAGCTTCTCGGGATGTACCGCGATGGTCAGTTGAAGCTCGACGAACTCATCACCAAGCGTTACAAGCTCGCCGAGATCAACGAGGGTTACCGCGCCATGCGTGACGGCGAGAACATCCGCGGCGTCATCGTCAATGACTGACGTTCTTGCTCGGCTCGGCCGCGATGTCGTTGGCCGTACGCGCGAATTGGAACTCGTCGTGGCGGCGCTCGACGCCGACCGGCACATCGTTCTCGAGGGTCCCCCGGGTACCGGCAAGTCGACGTTGCTGCGTGCAGTTGCGACTGCCTTGGGTGTCGGATTCGAATTCGTCGAGGGCAACGCAGAACTCACCCCGGCGCGCCTCGTCGGCACGTTCGACCCGGCGCGGGTGCTGAACGAGGGCTACGCCCCCGATGCATTCATGGACGGCCCGCTTGTGTCGGCGATGCGTGATGGCTCGTTGTTGTACGTCGAAGAGATCAACCGCGTCCCCGAAGAGACCCTGAATGTTCTCATCACCGTGATGAGCGAGGGGGATCTCAGTATTCCGCGCCTCGGTCGCATCGCTGCGGCGCCCGGATTCCGGTTGGTCGCTGCGATGAACCCCTTCGACTCGGTGGGAACGGCTCGCATTTCGGGCGCGATCTACGACCGCGTGTGTCGCGTCGCGGTTGGGTACCAGTCGCACGAAGACGAGGTGGCGATCGTGCTACGGCACGTGGCCGATGCCGACCCGCAGTGGGTCGATCGCGTGGTGAAAGTGGTGCGTGCTACCCGACAACACGGTGATCTGCGCACCGGTTCATCGGTACGTGGCGCCATCGACACAGCATTGGTCGCGCGGTCTCTCGGTGCGCTCCGTGGTCTGCCGTCAACCGCGCCGGTGGTTGCTCGTGATGCCGCTCTGACGTCTCTCAGTGGCCGGGTGCGTTTGCGCGAGGGAGTGTCGCGCACAACCGAAGACATCATCGGTGAGATCTGGGACGCGGTGTTTGCCCCGCAGCCCGAACCGGGTGATGGGGGAAAAGCTGGAGCCCCGACCGGGGCCACGAACTCCCGCTGATCAAAGAAGGTGCTGCGGCGCAGGCCGCCGAACACGAGGCTGCCCGCAAGACGAAGTCGCGAACCGAGCTGTCGCGTCATCCACGCTTCGAACAGATCTCACCCGAGGTTGGTGAGCTCGATGAAGCCGCGCTCGATGAGAGTATGCGCGATGATCCCGACGAAACACTGTCGATGATTGCCGACCTCACCGCCGCAACCGATCCGAAGCTTCGTGCTGCCGCAAAGCAACTTGCCGGACGTTTGATGTTGGACATCGCCGGTTCCGTGGCCCGTCCGCGACGCGGTATCGGGCGCATCGTCACGGCGCCGTTCCGCGGTGAGGGCGACATCGACATCGATGCGAGCACCGATGCATTCGAAGGAAGCGGAAGTCGACGTCGCGTCAAGGTCGACGAGTTGCGTGCACGAACCTGGGCAAAGCGCGACACGGCCGTGTGCCTCGTTGTTGATCGCAGCGGGTCGATGGGCGGAAAGCCGCTGGCAACCTCGGCCCTTGCGGCGGCTGCGGTGGCCCTGCGTGAGCCCGACGATTACAGCGTCCTTGCGTTCGGTCGCGACGTCATCGTCGCCAAATCCCAGGACCTGCAGCGGGCAGGGGAAGACGTGGTGAATTCGGTTCTCACCCTGCGGGGATTCGGTACCACCGACCTTGCCGGCGCACTTCGCGCCGCCAATGAGCAACTTGCGCGGTCGCGCGCCGCACGCAAGGTCGTGATCTTGCTGTCGGACTGTCGGGCAACCGAACCGGGCGATGTCGAGGCAGCGGCGGGTTCGGTCGAGGAACTCTGCATCGTGGCGCCCGAGGGTGACGATGCAGAAGCGCGCACGCTTGCGGCAAGTGTCGGGGCGCGCATTGCAACGGTTGCAGAACCCACCGGGATTCCTGCCGCCCTGGTTGCGGTGCTCGACCGCAACTGATTCGTCAGCGACAGGTGGGGTCGTCGGGGGGCGTCACACTGAATCGCTGTTGCGACAGCGTCTGGTTCACCGAGCCGGGAACCGTGGTGGTGGTGACGTCGGCTGATCGGACACTGCGAGTCGAGCCCACCGCCGCGTCGACCTGGCCGATCTGCTTGTTGCCTTCGCTGATGGTCGTGTCGCCACGAAAGACACCGAGAATGGCTTTCATCGTGTCGTTGTTGATCGTTGGTTCGATGACAGATTGTCCACCGATGCGCTTCATCACGCCGTCGACGGTGTAGGTGCGGACGTCCTTCTCGCTGACGTTCTTCATGGCGCGGGCCAGTTGCAGCATGTTGAGCGGCGACAGCTTGTCGTCGGTCACGACGTTGTCGAGGGCGGCTCCGAGCAGATCGTTTGCAATCGCGGGATTGGTGACGCCCTTGTCGAGCGCGGCCCGCAGAACGCGGCGCAGGAAGTCTTGCTGGCGTGCGATGCGACCCCAGTCGCCGGACGGGTCGCTGATCCACTTGTTCTTCTTCGGATCGAAATAGGCGTAGTGACGTGAGCGGACGTAAGCCAATGCGGCGTCGCCGTCGAGTTTCGCGCAGCCGGGTTCCTTGACCTGGAACACGGTGTTCTTGTCGCGCGCGGCGTATGCGAAAGGAATGCTGACACCGCCCACTGCGTTGACGATCGTCTTGAACGCGCAGAAGTCGACAGCGATGTAGTGGTCGACCGGCACGCCGAAGTTGGTCATGATCGTGTCGACGAGACGTTGCGGCTCGTTCGGCCTGAAGGCAGTGTTGATTCTGTTGCGTGAATCGGACTTGGCGATTCTCACGTAGAGATCACGTGGGAACGAAAGAACTGCCGCTTGGTTCTCCTTCGGGTTGACCCGAATGATCATGATGGTGTCGGTGAGGCCCGCGTAACCGGTTCGACCCTCGACCGTCTTTCCGTACTTCGAGTTGCTGTCGACGCACTCGTTGTTGTCGCGTCCCGTGATGAGGAAATTCTTCGTGCTGAGGTCGCCCACGGGGATGTCATCGAGCTCGTCGGCCGCAACCGCTCCGTCGGCTGACGGGTTCTCACTTGGTGAAATGGTGACAACCTTGCGGTCGGTCACGCGCTGGTTGGCGTAAACGAGCGCTCCGCCGCCCACCAAAAGTCCGACCGCAACGACGAGGTTGAAGCCGAAAATGAGACGCTGGGGCCACGTGTGCCGGAAAGGGTGGCGCGCCATTCGCCCGACGCTACCTGCTCGGCCTATTCGGTTGCAGCCGGGGCGAGCGTGACGGACGTGACGATCTCGCCCCCGCCTGCGCTGATGGTGGCATCAAGCAACGAGCCTGCAAAGCGCAGATCGATCATCGATGCTCGCACTGCAGACATCGCATTGTCGGGGCCACTGACGACGAGCAAGGAGACCTCGGCGCGCTGGGACACTTTTGCCTCGGTCTTTGCGCGTCGAACAGCTGCGAGAACGTTGCAGATTGCGTCGAGGTTGGCCTCGTGGTCGGTGCCGTCGGGGCAGCCCACGAGCAGTTCGTTTCGACTGGGCCATGGTGAGGTGTGCACCGATGAGTCGTTCCACCAGCGCCACACCTCTTCGGAGACGAAGGGAATGAGCGGTGCGAACAAACGCTGAAGCGTTGCAAGCGCGCGACGAAGGGCGACGCGCGCAGAGGCGGCATCGGCGGGTGCAACCCCGTCGACCTGGTACGCGCGTTGCTTCACCAGTTCGACGTAGTCGTCACAGAACCACCAGAAGAAGGCCTCGGTGCGTTCGAGCGAACGTGCGTAGTCGAACCCGGTGAACGCCTGGGTGCATTCATCGACGACGTCGGCGAGACGATTGAGCATCGCAACGTCGACGAGGTGCGTGGGAACCGCCGACGAATCCACGTCGCCGAAGGTGAGGACGAACTTCGACACGTTGAGCAACTTCATGGCGAGCTTTCGCCCGACCTTCATCTGCTCTTCGCTGAATGCAGTGTCGACGCCCGGGCGGGCGCTGGCTGCCCAGTAGCGCACGGCATCGCTGCCGTACTTGTCGAACAGATCGATCGGCGTGACCACGTTGCCCTTCGACTTCGACATCTTCTTGCGGTCGGGGTCGAGAATCCATCCGGACAGAGCGGCGTTCGACCACGGTGCGGCGTCGTGTTCGAAGTGTGATCGAACCATTGTCGAAAACAGCCACGTGCGGATGATTTCGTGGGCCTGTGGACGTACGTCCATCGGGAAGATGTTTGCGAACATCGCCGGGTTGTCGAGCCAACCACCGGCGATCTGGGGCGTCAGCGAACTGGTTGCCCAGGTGTCCATGACGTCGGGGTCACCGATGAACCCTCCCGACTGACCGCGCTGCGACTCGGTGAAGCCCGCCGGAACATCGGTACTGGGGTCAACCGGCAACTGGGCTTCATCGGGGACGAGGGGAGTGTCGTAGTCGATCGAGCCGTCGGCGAGCAGGCGGTACCACAGCGGAATCGGCACGCCGAAATAACGCTGACGGCTGATGAGCCAGTCGCCGTTCAGTCCCTCGACCCAGTTTTCGTAGCGGTGGCGCATGTGGTCGGGGTGCCACGTGAGTTCGTGGCCACGACCGACGAGACGCGAACGAAGATTGGCCTCGCGGCCACCGTTGCGGATGTACCACTGGCGTGACGTGACGATTTCCAGCGGGCGTTCGCCCTTTTCGAAGAACTTGACCGGATGCGTGATTGCGCGGGGTTCACCGATCATTTCGCCGCCGGCACGCAAAAGTTCGACCACGGCGGTTTGTGCCTGCTTCACGTTCTTCCCCGCGATCGCGGCGTAGTTGTCGCGGCCGCGCGCCGACGTGATTGCATCGGGTGCCTCGGCGATGATGCGACCGTTTCGCGCGATGATGGCCCGCGTCGGCAGATTGAGTTCGCGCCACCAAGTGACGTCGGTGGTGTCGCCGAACGTGCAGATCATGGCGATGCCGGTGCCCTTGTCGGGCTGTGCAAGCGGGTGGGCGAGGATCGGTACTTCGACGTCGTACAGCGGTGTGCGAACCGTCGAACCGAACAGCGGTTGGTAGCGCTCGTCGTCGGGATGTGCCACCAGTGCCACGCATGCGGCAAGGAGCTCGGGGCGCGTGGTGTCGATGAGAATGTCGCCCGTGCCGTCGACCTTGTGGAACGTCAACGTGTGGTACGCGCCGGGGCGGTCGCGGTCTTCGAGTTCTGCCTGGGCAACCGCGGTGTCGAAGTCGACGTCCCAAAGCGTCGGCGCCTCTTGCGAGTACGCCTCGCCCCGCGCGAGGTTGTTCAGGAATGCGCGCTGACTGACGCGTCGGCTGCGCTCTTCGATCGTCGTGTAGAGAAGTGACCAGTCGACCGACAGGCCGAGTCGACGGAACAGTTCCTCGAAGACTTTTTCGTCCTCATGGGTG
>CAZKVD010000092.1:0-6244 GCA_964556145.1 uncultured Bifidobacterium sp.
CGAGCTTCACGTCGTTCGCATCGCCGTAGCACTGCGGCACCCACTCCATCACCTGCTCGGGCGTGCCGTTTCCGGCGATACCGGCGGCCGCGAGACCCGAACCCATGATGGCCATACCGATGCCACCGTCGCCGCAGAACAGTTCTTCGATCGAGATCGGCATCATCAAGCCGGTGGGGTCGGCCATCGCGTTCATCAGGAACTCCCAGCCGTACAGACCGATCTTCGCGGCCTCTTGCACCACCGGCCAGGGGAACTCTTCGCGGTCGTCCCATTCGCGTGCCGCGGGGCGGATGACGTCTTTGGCAAACGTGCGCACCCAGTCCTGAATCTGCAATTGGTCGTCGTTGAGGTGGAGGGAGAACTCAGCCATGACGCCAAGTTACCCGTGGGTAGCACACTTTTCCCAACCCTCCCAAGGGTTCTCGGCGCGCTGCGGTGCAGATTTCGTCAAGATTCGCGCCGAGATTCCTCACCAATTCCCGGCGACGTACTTGGTTTCGAGGAACGCCAACAGACCGTCGTGTGCCCCCTCGCGGCCAAGCCCCGACGCCTTGACCCCGCCGAACGGTGCGGCCGGATCCGACACGAGGCCTCGGTTGAGTCCCACCATCCCGGTCTCCAGCGCCTCGGCGAGGCGCATGCCCCGACCGACATCCCGAGTGAAGATGTATGAGACAAGGCCGTGTTCGACCGAGTTCGAATGTTCGACGATGTCGTCGGCATCGGTGAAGCGAACGATCGGCGCAACCGGCCCGAAGATCTCTTCTTTCAGAATGCTCGAGCCGAACGCAACATCGGTGAGCACGGTTGGGTGGTAACCGAACGATGCATCGTCGGCGACGGTTCCCCCGCAAGCGATACGTGCGCCTTCTTGCTTTGCTTTGTCAACGAGTTGTGCCACACGCTGCTGCTGCGCGAACGACACCAGCGGACCGATGTTGGTTGAGAGATCAAGGCCATCGCCCAATCGCAGAACTGCCATCTTCTGCGTGAGGCGCTCGGCGAATTCGTCATGGATACGTTCGTGCACGAACAGACGGTTCGCGGCGGTGCAGGCGGCACCGCCATTGCGCATCTTGGCGAGCATCGTTCCTTCAACCGCAACGTCGATATCGGCATCGTCGAAGACGACGAGCGGCGCATTACCACCCAACTCCATCGAGCAATTGATGACGTGTTTTGCGGCCTGGGCGAGCAGCATCGAACCCACTCGCGTCGAACCGGTGAACGACAACTTGCGGACCTTGCCGCCATCGAGCATCGCCTCGACAGCGGGCCCCGGCGGGTCGGCAACGACGACGTTCACCACGCCTTCGGGCACGCCGGCCTTCGTCAGAATCTCCGCAACGGCGAGCGCAGTGAGTGGTGTCTCATGCGCGGGCTTCAACACGACCGTGCAGCCAGCGGCCAGTGCGGGGCCGATCTTGCGCGTGGCCATTGCCGCGGGGAAGTTCCATGGCGTTGCAAGCAGGGCGACACCAACGGGTTGACGCATGACAAGCAGCCAGTTGTTCCCGTTCGGCGCGCGCCGGTAGTCACCGTCGATACGCACCGCTTCTTCGCTGAACCAACGGAAGAATTCGGCCGCATAGGCAACTTCGGCCCGCGCATCGGCAAGAACCTTGCCGTTCTCCTGGGTGATGAGACGCGCAAGTTCTTCCTGCGACTCGATCATCAATTCGAACGCGCGTCGCAGAATTTCACCGCGCTGTCGCGGAGCCGTCGCCTTCCACCCGGGGAACGCATCGTGCGCGGCATCGACCGCCGCGAGACATTCACCGACTGTTGCATTGTGAACCTGGCCGACGAGGGTTCCGTATGCCGGGTTGATGACATCGATCATTGCCATCCCCCCATTCTCTCAACCGTCCGTCGCAGTTCTCGGTGTGTAATTACCCGTTTTTCGGGTAATTACACACCGAGAACTGCTACAGGGAGAACCGCTACAGGGAGAGGAGGGTGGGGGTGATCGTTTCCATGATCAGCTTTGCCCCGGGCTTGTAGACGTGCACGCCGTCCCAGCGATAGCCAAGGTCATTGGCGATGATCGAACTGGTGCACCACTCGCGTGGACCCTTGACGAACGAAGTCGTGTCCGCATTTTCGGTGGCTACCTGTTGCAACAATTCGTTCAGATGCCGCGTACGTGCGTCGTCACCACGTTCAGGAATCGCGGGGATTCCCGCACCGGCAACGTTCTGGGGCCGCATACACGGAACTTCGAGAAGGCCCACCTTCCCGACTCCCCCGGCAATCAACGCGTCGATTCCCTTCTTGACCTGCGCCTTGAAGAGAGCGTCGGCCTGCGGCGTGAAGAACGCATAGTTGGTTCCGGCGTGCAGAACGTCGAGAACCTCCCACGCACCGAGCACGACAAGCGCCAGCTCGGCATTGTTCTTCTTGGCCGCGTCAGTCCACTTTCCTTCCCAGCCCTGGCAGGTATCGAAGTTCTGCTTGAAGTCGATACCCGAGCTGATGCCCGTACCCAGGTCGTACACGCCACAGCCCGAGATTGAACCGTTCGACACGGTGAACGTCTTTTCGATGCCCGACGGCTGATTGATCGCCAGCGCCTTGGCCTGGGAATCACCGACGATCACGAGCTTGATCGGATCCGACAACACGGGCAACGTCGTACTGGGCGCAACGACGCCGGGTTGCGTTGTTTGCGTGGGGTCCTCGAGCGGAACCGTGGTGGTGTCGCCGAACACGACATCGGGGCCCTGGTCCATCGAGATGTCGATCGGCTTCGTCGCCGCGAGCGCGATGCCGACGCTGACAGTCAACACGATGGCGGCGATTCCGTACGACGTGGCTGTGACCAGAATGTCGCGGCGATTTTCGTTGTCACGATCGTTGAGAATTGCCCGCCATCGACCGATGACTCCACCGCGGATCGGCTCTTCGATGAAGCGGTAGCTGGCCTCGGTGACCGCGATCGTTATCACCATCGCAAACAGAAATTTGCCGGCGCTGTCACGCGCCCCTGCGAACAAGAAGATCGGCCAGTGCCACAGGTACAGGCCGTACGAGCGCTTGCCGACTTCGACCAGCGGGCGCGAACCGAAGATTCGCTGCACACCAATCGCATTCGGGTGTACCGCCGTTGCCACGAGCACGAGCGACGACAAAGTGACGAGCACCAATCCACCGCGGTACAGGAACGCACCATCGACGGTCAACGAAACGGCCAGAACGGCCAGCAATACCGAACTGCCACCCGCAGCCGCGGTGAGTGTGCGCTCGGGAATTTCTGCAACACGCGCGCGGCCCGTCATGGTCCACGGCCGCCACAGCAACGCCCCAGCCGCACCGAGAAGAAGACCGGTCGAGCGCGTCAGCGTGGAGAGATAGAGGAAGTTGACCCGATCGGGGTTGGCTCCGCTGTACAACAACCCGGTGAGCACCATGATGGCAACCGCAACGCCGACCAGTGTTTGTGCGGCCCGTGCACGGCTGCGCCGCCACCGCAAAAGCGCGATGAAGGCGAACGGCCACAGCAGATACCACTGTTCCTCGACCGCGAGCGACCAGAGGTGGCGCAGCAGCGGCGGATCCTTTGGCGCGAAGTACGGAACGTCGCTGAAAAAGACCTGCCACCAGTTGGAGAAGTAGAACACCGCCGAGAGGAAGTCGTGACGCAACTGGCCGACTTTGTAGTCGGAGAACAGCAACGCCCACGCCGAGACTGCAACCAACATCACGAACAATGCCGGCAGCAATCGTCGCGCACGGCGGTACCAGAACTGCTTCAGGGCAACGCTGTGATTTTCTTCGGCCTCTTCGAGGAGCAGCGACGTGATGAGAAAACCACTGACGACGAAGAACACCTCGACACCGATGAAACCGCCCTGCATCCAGCTGAACTTGGCGTGGTAGAAGACAACCGCGATGACGGCCAACGCACGCAATCCATCGAGAGCGGGCACGTAGCCCATCGATGGTGGTTGGAAATTGCCGCGGCGGGCGGGAACAGAAAAGTGCTCCTTCATGACCTGTCCGCAGACGTTACGAGAACCAATGCCGAAATGGTGAGCACCGCGGCGACAACGTACGGCCATGCCACCCCGGCATGGTCGAAGGTGAGTCCGGCGATGGCCGGGCCCACGATGCGCGACAGCGCACCGGCCGACTGCTGAACGCCCAACGCTTCACCACGCTTGTCGGGTGCAACGGAATCAGCAACAACGCTCGTCAGCGACGGCGTCACCACACCCTGGCCAAGCGACAACAGCGCCAGCGCAACGAAGAGCACGACCCACGCCTCGGCAACCGCGAGAACCAGGAATCCCGCGACGAGGACGACGAATCCCGACGACAAGAGACGTGGCGACCCGAACGACTTCGTGAGCGGGCCGATCAGCACACCCTGCACGATCACCAACATCACGCCGACGACGAGGAACACTGCAGCGGCCGAGCCTTCGGTGAGATCGAACCGCCGTTCACCAAACAGGGCGAAAGTGGCCTCGAATCCGGCGAATGCAGAGCCGGCAAGAAGAGCGGTTCCGGTCAGGCGATTCACCGCAAACCGCCGACGCACACGCACCGTTTCGCGTTGGGCACGGGTGACGTTGGTTTCGGGCAAACGGAACCATGCGGCAACCGCGTTGCACAGCGCGAAAACCGATGCCACGTAGAACGGCACGTGCGGACCGCCGAGCGCCGCCAGACCGCCGATGGCGGGACCGAACACGAATCCGACGCCGAACGCAGCGCCCAACATGCCGAGCAGGCGTGGGCGATCCTCGGGCGAAGCAATGTCGGTGATGGCGCTCTGCGCAACGGACACGCTGGCTCCGGAGGCGCCGTCGATGAAACGCGCAACGTAGAGAAGCCACAGTGCCCCGGCTGCGCCGGTGAGGAAACTGCCGACGGCGGTGCCGAGGAGTGAGATGACGATGACCGGCTTGCGACCGATGCGGTCCGACAGACGCCCCAACACCGGGGCAAAGAAGAACTGCGCAATCGAGAACATCGAGAACAACAGGCCGACTTCGAACCCGCTGGCGCCGTAACGATCCGCGTAGCGACCGAGAATCGGCACGACCATGCCGAAGCCGACCATGTCGAGAGCGACCGTGCTCCAAATGGTCCAGAAACCCTTGGGGAACCGTGTCGAGTCTCGAGCGGTCTCCGACCCACCACCCCGTCTCATGAGATTGACGTCATTTGAAAGCGGTACCCCAACGCGTCACCCACGACGCACGCGGGTGCCGTCCTTTGTTGTCTCGACCACGTAGCCCGCCGACTGAAGTTCACCACGCAGTGCGTCGGCAGCAGCAAAGTCCTTTGCCGCTCGTGCTGCGTCGAGCGCAGCCGCCTTGGCGAGAATTTCGTCGTCGACGTCGGCGACATCGTTGATCCCCAAACCGAACGCAGCGCACATCTCGCGCACGGCGGAAGCAAGCGCGGCCGCCTCATCGATATTGCCGGCATCGACCGCGGCATTTGCACGACGCAACGTGTCGAACATGAGGGCGGTGGCCGCCGGCGTGTCGAGGTCGTTGTCCATCGCAGTCCGGAAGTTCCCCAACACCGCTTCGTCGGGCGTTGCGCCATTCGTGTCGACTCTGGCAAAGAACCCGTCGATGCCGGCCAGCGCCTTGACCGCTGCGTCGATGTTGTCCTGGCCGACACGGACCGGCGAGCGGTAGTGCGTCTGCAACAACAACATGCGATAGGCACGCGGGTCGTACTTCTCGACGAGGTCGAGGAGGTTCGCCACGTTGCCGAGGCTCTTCGACATTTTTTCGCCCTCGGCATCGACCACGAAGCCGTTGTGCATCCAGTGAGCGGCGAATTCTTTGCCCAACGCGACGGCCTGCGCACGCTCGTTCTCGTGGTGCGGGAATCGCAGGTCGGCCCCGCCGCAGTGAAGATCGAAACCCTCGCCCAGAAGTTCGAGGCTCATGACCACGCACTCGCTGTGCCAACCGGGTCGCCCGTCACCCCACGGCGAGGGCCACGACGGTTCCCCGGGCTTGCTGAACTTCCAGAGGGCGAAGTCGGCCGGATGGCGTTTTTCGTCTGCGCCGAAGACCTCGCGCTCACCTCCCCCGGCAAGCATGTCCTCGAGACGCTGGTGGGCCAACAGGCCGTAATCGTTGACCGACGTGATCGACAGGTAGACCCCGTCGGAGGTGGCGTAGGCACGGTCATTCGATACGAGAGTTGCAATCATGTCGACCATGCTCTCGACGTATTCGGTTGCGTGGGGAACGTCGTTGGGACGCTCGAC
>CAZKVD010000093.1:0-6215 GCA_964556145.1 uncultured Bifidobacterium sp.
TCAGCAGGCGATGATGCCGAGGACCTCGTCGTGCAGCAAGCCGTTCGTCGATACGGCAGATGAAGTGCGGAACGAGTTTTCGCCGAGGCGGCCCGTGATGCGGCCACCGGCCTCGCCCACGATCGGCCACAGCGCTGCGGTGTCGTAGGGCTCGAGACCGATTGCGTCGACGGCAACGTCGATTGCGCCCTCGGCCACCAGCATGTGCTGCCAGAAGTCGCCGAACCCGCGCGAGCGGTACGCACGCCGGCACAACTCGATCACGCGGTCGTATCCGCCCGCGTCGCTCCACGCGGCATTCGGTGTGGCGCTGACTTGTGTTTCGCTCAACTTGGAGACGGCACTCACGCGAATCCGTCCACGACGGTTGAAGGCCCCCAAGTCGACGGCTCCGTGCCAGCGTGAGCCGAGTGCAGGTGCACTGACGACGCCCAAAACCGGAACGTCGTTCGGGTCGAGCAGGGCAATCAACGTTGCCCACACGGGAACACCACGTGCGTAGTTGCTGGTGCCGTCGATGGGGTCGAGAATCCAGGTCCAATTCGACTCGCCGTCGCCACGGCCACCGAATTCCTCGCCGTACACGGCATCGTCGGGCCGCCAACGCGAGATCGTGTCGGCCAGTACCTCTTCGGTGCGCCGATCGAGTTCGGTCACCTCGGTGCGATTGGCCTTCCAGTCAACGCTGAAGCTGCGGTCGTGGAACGGCTGCAGTGTGGTGGTGTCGGCAAGGTCGGCGAGGCTGAGTGCAAACTCGAGCTCGCGCGCAAGGTCGACGTCGCGGCGTGTCATTGATTGCCACGCAGGAAGTCGGGCTGGCGCTTTTCGACGAGGGCCGCAAGACCTTCGGCTGCATCGGGGCCGAGGAAGTTGAGCATTTCGTAGGCGAGGCTGGCCTCGAAGTTGGGCAGCGCCTGGCGCAACCAGTGGTTGAGCGAGCGTTTGGTGAAGCGCACGGCATCACGCGGGCCTGCGGCAACTTTTTGTGCGGCTGCCAATGCGGTGGGCAGCACGTCGGCCATCGGTACCGCACGCGTCACCAGTCCGATGCGGGCCGCTTCGCGTCCGTCGATGAAGTCGGCGGTGAGCAGGTACCACTTGGCCTGCGCCATGCCGCACAGCAGCGGCCAAATGGCAACGGCGTGGTCACCCGCGGCAACGCCCAGGCGAATGTGGCCGTCGGTGATGCGGGCGTCTTCGTTGATGATGCTGATGTCGGCCATCAATGCAACGGCAAGGCCGGCACCCACGGCCACGCCATTGATCGCCGAGATGATGGGCGTGTCGCAGTCGATCATCGTGCGCACGATGTCGCCGGCCTCGCGCATCACCTTCATCGTCTGGGTGTAGTCACCGACCTGTTCCTTGATCCACTGCAGGTCACCACCCGCACTGAATGCCTTGCCCGCGCCGGTAACGACGACCGCTCGCACTGCAGGGTCGCGGTCGATGTCGCGAAACACGCGGGACAGCTCGTCGTGCATGCCCGCATCGGTTGCATTCAGCTTGTCGGGGTTCGACAGCGTGATGAGGAGAACCCCGTTGTCGTGGGCCTCGAACACCAGGCGTGTGTACGACGAATAGCGGCTGAGATCAATTGCGGTCACACGACCGACGCTAGGCGATTCGGGGGGCCCTGGCGGGGCGGATTGACTAGTTGATCGACGCGTTGATGGTGGCAGCGATACCGGCCGCGTCGAGGCCGAGCGTGGCAAGAATCGCATCGGGCTTGGCCTGCATGATGAAGGTTGTCGGCACGCCCAGCGTGTGAACGCGCGGCATGCGAGCCCCCGGTGTTGCGCCGAGGTGGGCATCGATGTGCTGTGCGATTGCCGCACCCACGCCGCCTTCGACGATGCCGTCTTCAAGCGTGATCACCACGTCGGCCGCCGCTGCAGCGGCGATCATTGCGGGGTCGAGTGGCTGGCACGAACGCACGTCCCACAGTTCGACGTTTGCCGTGTCGCCCACCGATTCGAGGGCCTTGATTGCATTGCCGACGAGCTTGCCGATGGCGAGAATGCAGACCTTCGGCGCACCAGCCGTGCCACTGCGCGACACGAGCTTGCTCGCCAACAGTCCACTGCCGACGTCGGAGTCGGCGACCTGACGCGCTGCACCCTTGGGGTAACGAATCGCAACGGGTCCGTCGTTGGTCAACGTCATTGCGTCGTGGAGCATCTGCTGCAGTTCCTGAGCCGACGATGGTGCAAGCACGCGCATGCCCGGAACCTTCGAGAGCAGGGTCATGTCGTACACGCCGTGGTGGCTGGGGCCGTCGTCGCCGGTGATGCCCGCGCGGTCGAGACAGAACACGACGGGCAGTTTGTGCAGCGCCACGTCGTAGACGACCTGGTCCCACGCGCGCGACAGGAACGTGCTGTACACGGCAACGACGGGACGAAGTCCCGACATCGCCATGCCGGCTGCTGCGGTGACCGCATGCTGCTCGGCGATACCGACGTCGAAGAAGCGGTCGGGGAAGCGGCCTTCGAACGGAAGCAGGCCGGTGGGTCCGGGCATTGCGGCGGTGATTGCAACGATGCGCTGGTCGGCATCGGCTTCCTTCAGCAAGGCATCGGCGAAGGCCTGCGTGTAACCCGTGAGCACGGCCTTTGGTGGTCCGCTTTGCGGATCGAACACCGGTGCATCGTGCAGGTGCTTTTCGTCGTCGTCCTCGGCGGGCGAGTAGCCACGACCCTTTTGTGTGACGACGTGCAGCAACACGGGTCCTTCGGCGGAACGCTGTTCGGCCGAGCGCAGTGCACGTTCCACGGCTTCGGTGTCGTGGCCGTCGATGGGTCCGATGTAGCGAACGCCGAGTGCCTCGAAGAATCCCGGCGGCTGAAGAAATTCGCGCACTGCAGCCTTGACGGCTTCGACGCTGCGTTCGGCCTGGCGTCCGACCGCAGGTAGTTCACGCAGGAACTGTTCGATTCGGCGTTGGCGACGTACGTAGGTGGGATTGAGGCGAATGTTGGTGAGTGTGGACGCCAGCTTGTCGGCGATCTTGTCGGCCAGGTTCGGGTCGTTCTCTTCTGTGTCGTCGCCGAGTGACGGCGCAGTTGACGACACGGTGAGTTGCGAGATCGTCGGCGCGTAACTGCGACCGTTGTCGTTCAGGACGATGATGACACTGCGTCCCGAGTGGCCGAGGTTGTTCAGTGCTTCGTAGGCAAGGCCACCGGTCATCGAGCCGTCGCCGATGACTGCAACGATGTGGCGATGGTCGGGCTGCGTGCCGTGGTGCACGGCGTGGTCGCGTGCAACCGCCATGCCGTACGCATACGACAACACCGTCGAGGCGTGGCTGTTTTCGATGAAGTCGTGCTGGCTCTCGGTGCGGCTGGGGTAACCCGACAGACCCTGGGCCTGGCGCAACTTCGTGAATTCGGCGGCGCGGCCGGTGACCAGTTTGTGCACGTAGGCCTGGTGTCCCGTGTCCCACAGAATTGCGTCGGTGGGGCTGTCGAACACACGGTGAAGAGCAAGCGTCAGTTCGACTGCGCCGAGGTTCGACCCGAGGTGTCCGCCCGTTTCCGAAACGGCTTGCACGATGAAGTCGCGGATCTCGCCCGCAAGGTCGGCGAGTTGTTCGTACGACAGCCCGCGCAGGTCGCTTGGCTGCCTGAGATCGGCGAGTTTCATGTCGCTTTGACGCTATCGCTCACCCATCGGGCGAGGGGTACTGTGACGCCATGCAGGTGCCCAACTTTTCACTGACCGGCAAGACCGTCCTTGTGACAGGTGGCAACGGTGGCATCGGTTTGGGCTTTGCCCGGGGCCTCGTCGCCCACGGCGCCAACGTTGTGATCTGGGGCACCAACGCCGACAAGAACGCCGCGGCGACGGCCGAGTTGACCACGATTTCGAACGAGGTCAAGGGAGGCGCGGTGGTTTCGCGGGTCTGTGACGTGGGCGAGCAAGACCAGGTCGCGGCCGGATTCGCGGCGGCGGGTGAGCAGTTCGGCCGCATCGACGCCGTGTTCGTGAACGCCGGCATTGCCGGCCGTGGCATTCCGTACCACGAGATGCCCGCTGCCGAATGGCGACGCGTCATGCGCGTGAATCTCGACGGTGCCTTTTTCACGTCGCAGGAAGCCTGTCGTCACATGATGGGCAACGGTGGCGGATCGATCGTGTTCACCACATCGGGCTCGGCGTTGTACGGCGCGGCGCGTTCGCAGCACTACGGCGGATCAAAGGCTGCACTCATGTCGATGTCGAAGGCAATCGCCGTCGAATACGCGCGTTACGGCATCCGTAGCAACTGTGTGCTGCCCGGCTGGATTGAAAGCGACATGACGCACAACCAACTCGAATCAGATGCGTTCGGGTCAAAGGTGCTGCCGCGTGTTCCGTTCCGTCGCTGGGGTGATGCAAACGACTTCAGTGGCGTCGCCGTGTACCTGGCAAGCGACCTCGCCAGCTACCACACCGGCGACTGCATCACCATCGACGGCGGCTACCACTCGTTCTGAGTCGTCGCTACGACGTCGTGAGGAGCCGTTCGTGGCGTGTGTCGAGTCGCCGCTGATTCCAGCGGTGTAGCCACGTACCCAAACCAAAGCCGACGAGCAGGAACAGCTGTCCACCGACACCGTCGATCCAGTAGTGGTTCGCCGTCACCACGATGCAGAACAACGTGAGTGCCGGATACAACAACACCGCTGCCTTGACCCAGCGCCGACGAGCGAGTGGCCAGATGGCGAACGCACACCAACTGGCCCAGCCAATGTGCAGGCTCGGCATCGCCGCGTACTGATTCGAAACCTTTGCGGCCGCACCGGAGCTGAAGTCCCACGGACCGCCGTACACGTCGAGGGTGTCGACGAACCCGAAGTTCTCCTTGCCCTTGTCGACACCCCGTTCGGGGGCCTCGATGCAGGCTCCACCATGGCCCACCGGTGGGCAGGGCGCATCGAGCAGGCGCGGGGGCATCAGCGGAAACAGCGCAAAGCCGAGAATTGCCAGACCGGTGGTGATGGCGAGCGTGTTGCGCCACTGCGGGAACACGTCGGGCCGTTTGAGATACAGAACAATGAACACGCCGATCGTCACGAAAAAATGTGCCGTGCCGTAGTAGGTGTTCATCGCTTGGATGAACCAACGATGGGGGAGGAACACCTCTTGAACCGATTCCTCGTGGAAGAGCCCGATCCATCGCTCGAAGCGGATGACACGCATTGCGTTCGTGAAGGCATTGACCGGAATGTCCTGGCCGTTCACGATGTCGGAACCGAACTGGTTGCGGGTGAACGTATAGATGGAATAGAAGACACCGATGATCAGTGTCTCTTTCCACCAGCGGCGTTGGTGGACGCGGCCAACGGGGCTGAGATCCACCTCCCGCGTGATGTCACGATCCTTCCCCACGTCATGGAAGGTTAGGCAAGAAGGCAAGTAACGTCAGCACTCATGAGCAGCCCTTTCCTCGACCAAATCGGTACCGACACCATCGAGCGGGTGCTTGCCAAGGGACGCAGCACCGGCGCCGAGTTCGCAGAAATCTTCATCGAGGACAAACGTTCGACCTCGGCCGGGTTCGACGACGGCAAGGTCGAACAGGTCACCTCGGGTCGCGATCGTGGTGCCGGCATTCGCGTCGTGCACGGTGAAACCACGGGTTTCGCCCACACCGCCGACCTCACCGAGGCCGGGCTTCTCGCCGCCGCCGAGGCCGCGGCCGTCGCCGCCCGACAGGGCAAGGGCGGAGTGGTCAAGGTTGCGCTCGGCGCAGAGGTGAGCCAAAAGGTCAACAACGTCATCGAGTTCCCCGACACGATCGCCAAGTCGCGCAAGGTGGAACTTCTTCAGCGCGCCAACGATGCCGCGCGCGGAGTCGACGGCTCGATCGCCCAGGTGTCGGCGGGCTACGGCGACAGTGTGCGCCACATCCTCGTCGCCAACAGCGACGGCATCCTTGCCTCCGACCAACAGGTGCGCACGCTCTTTCGCGTCAGCGCCGTGGCAACCGGCGACGCCGGAATGCAAACGGGCTACGACTCGATGGGTCGCACCATCGGCTTCGAACTCTTCGACATGGAAGACGTCGAGGCTCTTGCCATCGGAGCCGCACGCCAGGCCGTGACCAAGCTGCGCGCACGTCCCGCACCGTCGGGCTCGATGCCCGTCGTCATCAAGCGGGGTAGTGGTGGTGTGTTGTTCCACGAGGCCTGCGGCCACGGTCTCGAAGCCGACCTCGTCGGCAAGGG
>CAZKVD010000094.1:0-2061 GCA_964556145.1 uncultured Bifidobacterium sp.
CTGCCTGCGCGCCGATTTCCCGGAGAGCGTCGTGGATGGCGCCGCGGAGGCGCCGTGCGTGTTCGGGGTTGAGATGTGCGACGAGTCCTGCACCGGGGTTTCCGATTTCTTCGACCGTCAGGACGATGCGCGGCTCGGCGTCGTCGTAGTCGTCGCACACGGCGACGGCCCACGACACCTCCATGGCGTCGTCGGCACCCGTGGGCAGATCGGCCGCGGTCAGGGGCATGTCGTCGATCGAACGGCGCACGTCAGTTGCCCTCCAACACCACATTGCGACGCACGGTGGGCTCGAAGTCGAAGGCAGCAACGGCACCGATGACGATCGTCGAGGGCGCCTCGACGTGAACCGATCCCAGCTCGTCGAGGCGTGTGCGCACCGTGTGCTGCTCGGGTCGCGTACCCCAGCGCACCGCGGCCACGGGTGTGTCGCCCGGCAGGCCTCCTGCCATCAGTCGGGACGCGATTGCCGCGCGTTCCGAGACACCCATCAACACGACGATGGTTCCGCCGACGTTGGCGAGCGCTTCCCAGTTGATGTTGGTCGAGCCACCCGACTCGCGGTGACCCGTGACAACGGTGAACGAGGTCGACACGTTGCGGTGCGTCACCGGAATGCCTGCAGCAGCAGGGGCACCGATCGCCGAGGTGACGCCGGGAACGACGTCGAAGGGAATTCCTGCCGCGATCAAAGCGTCGGCTTCTTCTCCGCCACGTCCGAAGACGTACGGATCGCCGCCCTTCAGCCGCACGACCTCGAGGCCCTGGCTGCCGAGGTGCACGAGGAGGGCGTTGATGTTCTCCTGCGGCGTCGGGTTGCCTGGTCGCTTGCCGACATCGATGAATTCGGCATCGGCTCGGCCCAGGGTGAGGATCGACGGATCTGCAAGACGGTCGTGGACGATGACGTCTGCTGAGGCGACGAGACGTGCCGCCTTCACGGTCAGAAGATCCGCGTCGCCCGGGCCTGCTCCAACCAGGTGCACCGTCATCGCGGCACTCCGTGCGACACGAGAACGCGTTCGATGATCGGACGCCAGTCGATGTCTTCGGTGCTCGCGCCGCGCGCGTGGACGTTGGCACGTTCGGCGGCCAGTTCCGCGGCGATGTCGGCGTACTCGGGTCCGATCAGCTCGGCAATCTGTGCCCTCAGGTACGACGACAGTGCCGGACTTGCGCCGCCGGTCGACACGGTGACCATCACCGAGCCCTGGCGGTGGACCGCGGGAAGAGTGAACGTGCAGCGCTCGGGATCGTCGGCCGAGTTCACCCAGATGCCGAGCGATTCGCACTCATCGAAGATGACTTGGTCGACGTCGACGTTGCCGGTTGCGGTGACAACGAGACGAAAGCCCGCGACGTCACCCGGTTCGTAGCGACGTTGAATCAACGTGACACCCATGTCGAGGAAGTTGTCGACGACGTCGGGCGAGATCACGGTCAGGTCGGCACCGCAGGCGAGCAACTGCTCGGCCTTGCGCAGTGCGATGCGTCCGCCGCCAACCAACAGCACACGACGGCCGGCCAGATTGAGGTTGATGGGGAACTGCATTGTCGACCCTTCCAGTCGGGTTTGTATTCTGCAAAACCCTATCGGAATAGTCAACTTTTGGGAAGGGCGTGCTGCCTCAGTCCCAGCGCACGGGCAGGGTCTCGAAACCCTTGAGGACGGGGGCTTTGACCCGGGTCGGCGAGCCGTCGGGGCGAATCCGGGGCAGGTGGTCGAGGATCGCCTCGAGGGCCAAGGCCCCCTCCATTCGCGAGAGCGGGGCCCCGAGGCAGTAATGGATGCCGACGCCGAAGGCTGCGTGGCGCTTGAGCGTCGTCAGGTCGCGGGTGATGTCGAACTCGTCGGGTCGATCCCATGCTGCTGGGTCGCGGTTGGCAGACCCGAACATCATCAACACCTTCGAGTCGACGGGGATGTCGACACCGTGTGTCGTGACGGGGCAGTTGTTGGTGCGGAAGAGGCCGTGCACGGGCGCGTCGAAACGCAAGCTCTCTTCAATGGCATTCGGAATCAGGCTGCGGTCATTGCGCACCAGCTCGAACTGTTCGGCG
>CAZKVD010000094.1:2071-5939 GCA_964556145.1 uncultured Bifidobacterium sp.
GGGAACTCCATCAACCTTTTCACCACGTTGCCGATGAGCAGTGTCGTTGTCGCCGAACCCGCCACCAAAAGGAACTGGCAGAACCCCATCACCTGCTGGAACGTCAGTCGGTTACCGTCGCGTTCGACGGTGAGCAGTCGCGTCAACAGATCGTCGGGGACGCTCTCGCCGGCTTCGACGGCTGCCATGCGATTGCGAATGTGCGCACCGAAGTACTCGCCGTAGTTCTTGTATGCGTTGATCACCGTGTCGTTCGCCTGGCGTCCTCCCACGTAGGCAACGGCCTCGGCCATGGGAAGAACCCAGTTGCGGAACTTCTCGATGTCTTCAACCGGTGTGCCGAGCATCCAACACATGATGGTCAGCGGTACAGGCATGCCGAGGTCCGCGACCAGGTCTCCGCGGCCACGGTCCTTGAATCCCTCGACCAGTCCGTACACGAGTGTGCGGATGTCGTCCTCCATCGCCTCGATGGCCGACGGCTTGAAGATGCGCGTGATCGCAAGGCGCTCGGCAGTGTGAGCCGGTGGATCGCTGGAAACCAGAACACCGCTGCCGGGTTCGCCGAAAGCAAGGCCCGGGCCGAACTTCGAGGACCAGATGTCTTCGTTGCGCAGAGCGCCGGAAACGTCGGCCTCGCGCGTCAGGCTGAAGTGGGGAGCGGGCTCGGTTGCGTGATGGACGGGGCAACGCTCGCGCATCGCGGCAAACATCGCAGGTGGATCCGACTGGAATTCGGTTGACATCAGGCTGAAGTCGACGGCGT
This sequence comes from uncultured Bifidobacterium sp., assembly GCA_964556145.1. GTDB lineage: Bacteria > Actinomycetota > Acidimicrobiia > Acidimicrobiales > Ilumatobacteraceae > F1-20-MAGs119. The sequence goes on from CAZKVD010000094.1 coordinate 2,838, forward strand.
CGCTCGAGGTCATGGGCCGACACTAACGTCGGGGCATGGCGACGCTGAACAACGCAGAACTCATCGATCTCACCGGCAAGAACGCACTCGTCACGGGTGCGGCAAAGGGCATCGGTCGGGCAATTGCCGAACGTCTCGTTGCTGCCGGCGCGAACGTCACGCTTGCCGACCTCGATGCCTCGGGCGAGGCAACGGCGCGCGAGATCGGCGGTTCTTTCGTCGTCTGTGACATCACCAATGCCGAGCAACTTTCGGCGGCCGTCGCAGCCGCGGCTGGCGGTGGAAATCTCGACATCCTCGTCAACAACGCGGGGATCTATCCCACAACGGGTCCGATCGACAACGTCACCGATTCCTTCGTGTCAAAGATGCTCGAGGTGAACGTGCGCGCCCAGTACAGCGCGGCGCGCGAGGCGGCGCGGGCCATGAGGAATGGCGGCGCAATCGTCAATCTTGCATCGATTGCCGGAATCCGTGGCGGTGCCAACATCACCGCCTACTCGGCATCGAAGGGAGCAGTCATCGCCCTCACGCGTGCGTTTGCCAACGAGCTCGGCCCGCGCGGCATCCGTGTCAACGCAATCGCACCCGGCATCATCGACACACCCGGCGTGCAGGAGCAAATGGCCCCGCTTAAAAAGGGTGGCCTCGACATCGATGCGGCGATTGCCGCCAACCCACTGCGCATCGCGGGCCAGCCCGACCACATCGCTCGCACCACGTTGTTCCTCGTGTCGGGTCTCGCCGCCTTCATCACCGGCCAGACCCTGGTGGTCGATGGCGGTGCAACCGCCTGAGCAGATGAAGTTGGCGGTGCAACCGCTTAGATCTCGACTTCGTTGTCCCGTCGTTTGCCTGCCGCGTACAGGCCGACGTTGCGAATGATCAGGTCGTGCACGCGGCGCAACGTGTTGGCAAGGGTCGCCGAACTGTGCGGAGAAATGCGTGCGGCCGAATCCCACAACGCATTGTCCGCAGGAAGCGGCTCTTCCGAAGTGACGTCGAGCGCGGCGCCCCCGAGATGGCCCGATTCGAGCGACGCCATCAGGTCGGGTTCCACCACGGCGGTGCCCCGGCCCACGTTGACGAAGAAACAGCCCGACTTCATCGCCGAAAACTTCGTCGCATTGAACATTCCGGTGGTGTCGGCATTCGACGGCACCGCAGCCACCACCGCGTCGGCCGCTGCCAGGGCCGATTCCATGTCGGCAAACGAGACGGTGTGCTCGACGCCGGGCGACGGCGTGTCGGCTGACCGGCGTACCGCCGTCAGCTTGACGTTGAACGGTGCGAGAAGGCGGGCAACTTCCTGGTTGATCGGTCCGTAGCCGACAAGGACGATGTCAGAGTCGGACATTGCCCGGCCGAAGGCCGGGTACCAGCGGTGCTCGACTTGTTGTGCGGCAATTTGGGGGAAGCGCTTCCAGTGTTCGAGAACGCGTGCGATGACGAATTCCGCAATTTCGGTCGCTGCCGTTCCCGCACCGTTGGTCAAACGGATGCCACGTTTGCGAAGTTCGTCGAGCGGAATGTGGTCGTGACCTGTCTTCAGCGAATGGATCCATTTGAGGTTCGGGAACGCATCGAAGAGGTAGTCGGGCATGTCGAGAATGAAGGCGATCTCGACATCGGCCATGCGGGCGCTCTCATCGGCTGTCAGATCGTTGGGAGTACGGTCGCGCATGTCGAGAATCGGATGGTCGGGGAGGGCGTCGGTGATGCGAGACGGGCCGCGACGCTCGTCGAGTCGGGTCGAGTCGACGCCCGCGAGGTAACAGACTGCAATCGTCGGTTGGCTTGCCATGCTCGTGAACCTAGATCTCGACGCGCGAGCCGACTTCGAAAACGCGGTCGGTCGGCAGGTTGAAGAAGCGAACGGCGCTGTCGGCGCCGCGGTTCAACAGTACGAAGAGATGTTCGGCGAGCGGATTCATGCCCGGTGCCTTGCCGGCGACGATCGACTCGTGGCCGATGAAGTACGTGACGTCGTCGGGGTCGTACTCGATGCCGGCGTGGTCGAGTTGCATCAGGGCCGCGGGAACGTTGGGTTCGTCCATGAAGCCGAATCGCAACTGAACCTGGAAGACGCCCGGGGCGACCTTGGTGATGATGGCTCGCTCCTCCTGGCTGACTCGCGGTTCGTCGGCCGTGTCGACCGAAACAATGAGCGTGGTCTTGTGGAGCACCTTGTTGTGAAGCAGGTTGTTCACGAGTGCCGGCGGCGCCTTGCCAATGTCCTTGAACATGAAGACGGCGGTTCCGTCGACACGGGTCATTGCTTCGACACCGTCGAGGAATGGCCTGATTTCCTTTTCGCCGCGGTGGATACGTTGGGCAACAAGCGCACGACCGCGGCGCCACGTTTGCATCTGAACCATCAGGATCACGCCGACGGCCAGCGCGAACCAGCCACCGTGGGGAATCTTGACAAGGTTGGCGCCGAGAAACCCTGCCTCGATGATGAGCATCGGTACGCACACGAGCATCGCCTTCGTGGTGGTCCATCCCCAACCGTCGGTGAGCACTCGGTAGAAGATCAAAGTCGTGATCGCCATCGTCATGGTGACCGCAATTCCGTAGGCGGCGGCGAGGTTGCTGGCAGTCTGGAAACCAACGACAAGGCCGACGCAGCCGATCATCAACAGCCAGTTCACCAACGGCACGTAGATCTGGCCGTAGTGCTTGCTCGACGTGTGCACCACTTTGATGCGTGGCAGGTAATCCATCTGTACCGCCTGGGCAGTAAGGGAGAACACCCCCGAGATCAGCGCCTGCGAGGCGATGATCGTTGCCATCGTGGCAAGGATGACGATTGGCAGCAGGATCGACTCGGGCACCATGCGAAAGAACACGCTCTCGATGTCCTCGGGATTGTTGAGCAGGAAGGCTCCCTGACCCCAGTAGTTCAGAACCAATGACGGCAGGACCATTGCGTACCAGCCGTACATGATCGGCCGGCGTCCGAAGTGACCCATGTCGGCGTACAAAGCCTCGCCGCCGGTCACGACGAGGAAGATCGAGCCGAGCGACAGGAACGCATGTCCGGGTTCGTGCGTGAAGTACTTCGCGGCGTAATAGGGGTTGATCGACTGGATGATGCCC
>CAZKVD010000094.1:5949-6209 GCA_964556145.1 uncultured Bifidobacterium sp.
GAGGGTCGCGAACCACACCATCATGATGGGCCCGAACACTTTGCCGACCGCGCCAGTGCCACGCTTTTGCACCAGGAACAGGCCGATCAGGATGACAACCGCGATCGGCACGACCCAGTCGGCGAACGAAGTCGACACTTCTTCAAGGCCCTCGACCGCGCTCAACACCGAAATGGCGGGCGTTATCACGCCGTCGCCGTACAGCAGAGCGGTTCCGAAGACGCCGAGGCCAACGAGAATCCCGACGCGCTTCTTCTTCG
>CAZKVD010000095.1:0-6179 GCA_964556145.1 uncultured Bifidobacterium sp.
GAAAGTAGTCGCGCGTGGCGCCGGTGACTTGGGCAAGTTCCATCACCGGTGCGCTCGGCATTCCCGCAAGTGGTGCGGGTGTGTCGTAGTAACGGAACTTCGCGTTGTCGCCGATCTGTGCCTTGGTGACGAGTTGCCAGCCGAGTTGTGTGGTGACTTGTTCGTGTGCGGCTTCGATGTCGTCGGGCCAGAAGGCGATGTGGTGAAGGCCACCCTCGCCGTTGGTTGCGGCCATGAATTCGTTGTAGGTGGTTGGTGAGTCGTCGTGCTGTTCGATGATCTCGACCTGGATGGCCCCCATGTGGGCAACTGCGAACGAGAAGTCGATGGCGCTTGGTTGTCCGCGGTGTTCGACGTTGATCACCGGTGGGTGTTCGACGATGATCCACGGCCCGACGCCGAGTGAGTTGATCCAGTGGTCAAGGTGCTTGTTGAACGTTCCCTTGGGCACCACCCAGGCCATCTGGCGTAGTTCGCCGAAGATCTGCATGGCAGTCGTTGGACTGTTGGTCATTGGTTGGCCTTTTCGAAGTGGGCAAGGGCGTCGGCCTTCGATGTGTGCGTGGCGAGCAATGCGCGTGCGGGCATGACGGCCTTGGGCATCGACACACCGAGGACAGCGGTCAGACGGTCGTTGGCGAAGTAGGCAGCAGCGAACTTTCCCTCGTCGGGATTGCCCGCCACGATGCGCACGTCGTCTGCATTGGTGCCCCGGCCCAGGAACTGGATGCGCGATGTGAACTGGTCGCTCCAGAAAAACGGCACCGCCGCGTACGGGCTGAGCGGTTGGTTGTTCAGATGGGCAATTGCGTTGGTTGCTGCATGTGCGCCTTGTTCGGCGGCGGTCGTCCAGTGTTCGACGCGCATCGTGGGTTCGACGTCGGCGAAGAGTGCGTTGGGCCAACGCGTCACGTCGCCGGCTGCGAACACGCCCGGTGCGCACTGCAGGTTTTCGTCGCAGACAATTCCGTCGTTGATGTTCAGGCCACTGTTTGCCAGCCAGTCGGTTGCCGGTGCAACACCGATGCCGACAAGAACGATGTCGGCATCGACCACTTCGGTTTCGCCGTGTTCGTTGGTGATGCACACGCCGCTGACGTGCGGGCCGCCGAGAATTTCCTCGACGCGCACGTTGCAGCGAATGTTGACACCGTTCTCATGGTGAACACGCGCAACGGTGCGGCCCATGGTTTCGCCGAGGCCGCGGATGAGCGGGGCCGGCAAACCCTCGAGCACGGTGACGTCGCAACCCTTGGCTTTCGCCGTGGCCGCTGCTTCGAGGCCGATGAAGCCCGCGCCGATGACGACGAACTTTTTGTCGGGCGCAAGGTCGTCACGCAGTGCTTCGGCGTCGCCGATGGTGCGCAGCGTGTGGATTCCGGTGTAATCGGGCTGATTCGGCAGGCGACGCACGGTGCCGCCCGTGGCAATGATGCAGGCGTCGAAGGTGAAGTTGCCCGCACTGGTGCTGAGGGTTTTGTTTGCCGTGTCGAGAGCGGTTGCTGTGACGCCAAAGCGCCAGTCGACGTTGAGAGCGTCAACTTCTTCGGGTTTCCGCAGTGAAATTCGGTGGGCATCCCATTCGCCGGCAAGGAATTTCTTCGACAGTGGCGGTCGGTCGTAGAGACCGCGTGTTTCGTTGCCAATCGCGGTGATGGTGCCCTGGAATCCGTTGCTGCGCAGTGATTCAGCGGCCCGCAGGCCGGCCAATGAAGCACCGACAATCAGAACGTGTGACACGACAAACACAATACGGCGCGAGATGCCCGCACCATGACGCCACAGCGGGTGTTGCACCTAGAGTTGAGCCGTGCCCAATCGCGCTGCGCCCCTTGATGAAATGTCCGAGGCCGGGCGTTCGATCCTTACGGCGGCGCGCGACATCATCGAAGAGTCGGGGCCGAACAGCCTGCGCGTGTCCGACGTTGCCGAGCGCGCAGGTGTGGCAGTGGGTTTGTTGTACCACTACTTCGACGACCGCGATGACCTGATCGATGCGGTGCGTGAAGCCCAGTTCCTTGCCCGTATCGAAGCCGACATCGCCGACTTGGCACGCAAGGTGGGCCCGAACGAACTCGACACCACCGCAGTGTTGAAGGTGATCATCGACGACTTCTCCGACCCGCGCAGCAAGAAGCGCCGCGATTTTCGTCTCGACCGCATGGAGGCCCTGGCCGCCGCGCGCTACAACCCCGAGCTCACCAAGCGTTTGGTCGAGGCGCAAAAACGTTTGTCGGCCAGCATCCGAAAGACAATCGAAAACGCCAAAGCCGACGGCATCGTTGCGCCCGAGGTCGACGCGCACGCGCTTGCGTTCTTCCTCGAAGTGTTGCCACTGGGTACCGGGTTGGCCACTGTGTATGCCGACATGCCCAGCCAAGAGGCTTGGCGCGAGTTGTTGCTGCGGATGCTTGCGTCGTTGATTCCCGACAAGCCGACACCAAAGAAGAAGTAGGTGCTGGGCGGTGGCTACTGCACATGACACCGAAGCGCTGATTCTTCGGGAGGCACGCAAAATGCTCGAGGAATCGGGCGAGTCAGCGTTCCGAGTCACCGAGTTGGCACGTCGCTGCGACGTCGCCGTCAGCCTGCTGTACCACTACTTCCGCGACCGCGATGGCCTGTTGGCCGCCGCGCGTCAGGCGCAGTTCGTTGCGCGCATCGACGAAGACGTGGCGAAGATGAGCCGCGTGGTCACCGACGATCACAGCCTGGCCGACGTGTTGAGCATGATCATCGACGACTTCTGCGACCCACGCAACGAAGAACGCCGCCTACTACGTCTCGATCGCATGGAGGTGTTGGCTGCCACGCGCCATGACCCGGCGCTGCGTGACCGGCTGACCCGCGCGCAGGCCGAATTGTCGGCGGCCATCTGCGACGCGGTCGACAAAGCCAAGGCCGACGGCATGCTCGACCCGCGGGTCGACACCAAGGCGTTTTCATTTCTGCTCGAGGTCATTCCGCTCGGCACCGGCCTGTCCGAGGTGTACGGGTCGCAGCTGCCCGACGACGACAAGTGGAAAGAGCTGCTGTTGCGGATCTTGGTGGCCCTGATGCCACCGTCTGCCGACAAGCCTTGACCCCGTCGCAGTGCGTCGGTAGCGTGTCTTGAAACTTTTACAGGAAAGTTTTCAAGGCTCTTTTGGAGGGGCTCATGACACTTCGGCGTCGTCTTTTCGTAGCGGTTGCCGCCCTTGGCGTGGCGGTTATCGGCATTTCCTCAGCATCGGGTGCCGGTGCGGCCGGCGCCACCAGCGTGTCGGGCTCACTTGGTGCCACCGGTGCAGGCTGGAAGGTGATGTTGGTGTCGCCCCGCGGCAAGGCAACGGTCGCGCTGGCCGACTCGTCGGGGTCGTTCACCATTCCGTCGTCGCGCACCACCGGCAAGCGTTCGACCCTGCACCTCGTTGAACCAAACGGTCAGTACTTCGGCCCCGTCGTGCTCGCAAAGGAAAAGGTCGGCAGCAAGTGGTGCGCCAAGACGCAGCTGTCGGGCGTGAATACAAACCTGGGTGCGGTCAGTGTCGATGCGGCCGGTGGCTTTGCTGCGCCGGCCAAATGGACGACCGTGAAAACGACGCAGTTCATGCGCAACGGTGTGTTGGCTGACGCAAAGGGTCGCCCGCTGGGTGCGGGCCGCGCGGGTATCGGCAAGATGTCGGCCGCACAGAAAAGGGCCTGCGTCGCAGCGAAGGTCGGCGCGAAGTCCGTCGATGCATTCGACGGTGAGCCGTCGGCCGCCGAACAGCCCGGCGCCGACCTCGACGCCGACGGTTTGGTTAATGCACTCGACGCCGACGACGACGGTGACACCACGATCGACGCCGTCGATCAAACCACCACGGCATCGGCAGCGATGAACCCATGGGTGCAGGTGCGCACGCGCAACAACGCTTTCAACGCCGCCGTGACACCGACCCTCAGCCAGGCCGACATCAATTCGGTGCTCGGCACATTGAACGGCTCGCAGTCGAACTTCACGATCGTGTTCTTCGTGGAGAACCCGCTGTTGGTCGGCTCGTACGAGCGCGAGGCCGTGAAGAACTCGGTGGCATGGGCATACGTTGACTGCGGTGCGTTGGTGTACTGCGGCGGTTCGGCACCGACTGCATACGCCGACCGTGCAAACAATCCGACGCAGCTGGCCGCGAACTGGAACACCTACTCGGGTGGCCTGATTGTCGAACGCGGTTCCACCACCGACGCATCGATCACGGCAACCGGTGTGAACCCCGATGGGACGAAGGGCAACGGCCTGACGGCGAACATTCGCAACAACAACCCGCAGATGGGCACCAACGTGTTCTGGGTTGCACAGATGTTCCCGAACCAGGGCGCAAACACGCTGGCAAACGTGAAGCCCGGCGACGTGTACACGCTGCGCTACGGCCTGACCGGCGGCGGTGAATCATCGGTGACGATGATGCTGAACCCGTATGCGCTCACCGTTCCGTCGATCAAGTCGATCAACGGTGCGCCCTACGTGGCGGGCACACCAATCAAGGCCGGCGACGGCAAGGTGACGATCGAGTTCTACCGCCCGCAGCGCCTTGCGGTCGACGGCGAAGACGGTTCGTTCCGCGACATCGCAGGCCTGCAGTACGGCCTGATCGTGTCACAGCAGAACGCGAACGATGCGGGCTGTGGCGGCGGCGCCTACAGCGATGCGGCCGGGTTCGACGTGACAACGAGCAACGATCAGGGTGCGATGTTGACCCCGATTCGCGACAAGGCGACGACCGACGAAGTACCAGGCACGTCGACGCTGAAGTTCACCGTCGACCTGACCAAGTGCGCCCAGGCCAACTGGTCGTCGTTGCCCGCAACGTTCAGCGTGTCGTTGCTGGGTGCGGGCGAAACCCTGACGGGTGGTTACAACCGCGCAACGCTGGAAGGCATCACGATTTCAAAGTGAGTCGGGCGACGAGTGCGGCGGGGTCACCGTCGCACTCGTCGAGTTCACCCGGTCCCAGAACCAGTTTCCACGTTCCTTCGCGTTCGGCGATAACCGCAGGCAAAGGTCCGGCGGCAGCAAGCTGTTCCGGGGTTGCCTCGTCGCGGTGCAGCAAAGTCCATTCGATACCGGCGCTGTTGCACGTGGTGTCGAAGTCACGACGGCGGCCGGTCCAGCCATGCGTGATGTCGCACAGTGCGCAACTACCGCGGCCGAACAGCTTTTTTGCGACGTATGAAACTTCGCCGAGAATCGTGCCGTCGGCGTTGTAGATGCCAACGAAGTTGCGTCCGTTGTTCGACACGGCGTTCAGCTGAAGACGACGGTGCGGTTGTTCCACACCAACACGCGGTGTTCCACGTGCGCACGCACGGCGCGGGCGAGAACGACGGTTTCCAGGTCGCGGCCGCGACGCGTGAGCTCGGCGACATCGTCGCGGTGCGACACGCGGGCCACGTCTTGTTCAAGGATCGGACCCTCGTCGAGGTCACTCGTCACGTAGTGCGCAGTTGCTCCGATGATCTTCACGCCGCGGTCGTGCGCCTGACGGTACGGATTGGCGCCGATGAATGCGGGAAGGAACGAGTGATGGATGTTGATCATGCGGCCGTACCACTTGTCGGCAAACCAAGGCGGCAGCACCAACATGTATCGGGCGAGGATGACGAGGTCGAGGTTCAATGAGTCGAGAAGCTCGGACACCTTCTGCTCTTGTTCGGCGCGGGCATTGTCGCCCTGGCCGACGCCCACGTGTTCGTAGCGGTAGCCGAATGCTTCAACCAGTTCGCGGCTGTCGTTGTGGTTCGACACAACGGCCTGGATGTCGAGGCCCAGGTCGCCGTAGCGCGAACGGGTCAGCAGGTCGGACAAGCAGTGCACCGTTTTCGACACCATGATCGCGGTGCGGGGCCGCCACGGCAGTTCGTTCAACGTGAAGGTCATGGCGAACTTGGCAGCAATGGGGCCGAACGCCGTCTTGAAGAACTCGAGGTCACGGGTGCCGTCGTGGGTGAACTCGACGCGCTGGAAGAACATCGCGTTGTGATGGTCGGTGTGCTGTTCGGCGTGCACGATGTTGCCGCCGTTCATCGACACCCATCCGGCCACGTCGGCCACGATGCCCGACGTGTCAGGGCACGAGATGAGAAGGACCGTGGTGTTCACAACGAGTGGAGACGATGGGAATCGAACCCACGACCTCCTGCTTGCAAAGCAGGCGCTC
>CAZKVD010000096.1:0-6134 GCA_964556145.1 uncultured Bifidobacterium sp.
ACGACCTTTTCCTTACCATGGAAACGCTCTGCCGACTGAGCTAAGAGGGCGTGACTCGGGCGGACCCGAGACGGGGACTGACTCTATCGGCGGATTTTTCGGGTTCTCCGCCCACCGTCGGGGCTAGTTTCGGTGGCGATGTCGACGTCGACCGATTCTCTGGGCAACATCGCCCTCCGCCCGGCCACCGTGGCCGATGCGCCGGCCATTGCCGCGATCTACAACCACGAGGTGGAACAAACCACCGCCACCTTCGACCTGGTCCCCCGCACCCTGGCCGAGCAGGAAAACTGGATCTCGGCTCGAACCGGCGCTTTCAGCGCCATCGTGGCGGTCAACGCCGAAGGCGAAATCCTCGGTTTCGGGGCCCTGTCGCCCTACAAGGAGCGGGCGGCCTATCGGACCTCGGTCGAGGATTCGGTCTATGTCGACCGCTCCCTTGCCCGGCGTGGCATCGGGCGGCTGATTCTGACTGCCCTTCTGGAGGTTGCCCGCGAGTCGGGCTTCCACGCCGTCTTTGCCCGCATCGAAGCCAGCGGGGCTGCGTCCCGGGCCCTGCACGAATCGTGTGGGTTCCGCTTGGTTGGCGTCGAAGTCGAAGTTGGACGCAAGTTCAACCGCTGGCTCGACGTTGCCCTGATGCAGTGCCTCTTGACCGAACGCTGACACGCGGGCCGGAAACGAAAAACGACTCCGTCCGTTGACCGGGCGGAGTCGTTTTCGGGTTGGGCTGTTTTTTGTTTTAGTTGCGGAGCCACCCGCAGTGGGCCGGGAAGGATTTGAACCTCCGTAGGCAATGCCGGCAGATTTACAGTCTGCTCCCTTTGGCCGCTCGGGCACCGACCCTTTGCTGGGGGAAGGCTACAGGCTCGCTAGCGTTTCCCACATGCCCTCATTCGACATCGTGTCCGAAGTCGACCGCCAGGAACTGCGCAATGCAGTCGACCAGGCCCAGCGGGAAATGGCGAACCGGTTCGATTTCAAGAACACCAATTCCTCGATCGAGCAGAACGAGCTGGTCATCACCATCCGCACGATCAGCGAGGAAAAGGCCCGCGCCGTGCGCACCCTCCTCGAGGAGAAGTTCGTGAAGCGCGGCATGTCCCTGAAGGGCATCGACTGGGGCAAGTTCGAGCAGGCCTCGGGCGACACCGTGCGCCAAGTCGTGACTGTGAAGGTCGGGATCAACTCCGACAAGGCCCGCGAGATCAACCGTTTGATCAAGGAAAAAGGACCGAAAGGCGTGTCGAGCCAGACCCAAGGCGAACAAGTCCGCGTCACCGGCAAAAAGCGCGACGACCTTCAGGCAATCATTGCGTTGCTGAAAGGCTCCGACCTCGAGGTGCCGCTGCAGTTCGAGAACTTCCGCGACTGACGCTCAGGACGCAGCGTCGTGCAACGACGCCAACGTGTCCGGCTCGAGTTCACCCGTGTGGCGGGCCACCACCTCACCGGTGGCAGCCAACATCGCAAGCGACGGCACCGACGCGACCTTTGTCGCCGACGTCAATCGACCTTCGGTATCGATCACGGTTGCAAGGTCGACGTTGAGTTCGTCGAGGAACGCAGTGACGGATTCGCGGTCGTCGCCGAGATTCACGGTGACGACCCTGATACCCGGGTTCGCGCGGGCGAACTGTTGGATCTCGGGAAGTTCCTTGCGACACGGCTGACACCACGTGGCCCACACGACGAGCAACGTCGGGCGTCCATCCATCTGCGCACCAAGTGTCGTCGACCCGCCGACCGCTGCATCGAGCGACAGCGAAACATACGACGGGGCAACGATGATCTTCGTCTGCTGACTGGGATGAACGGTGCAGGGACCCGGGAACTCGCCCGTCTTCGTGAAGCGGAAGTCGTAAGTTTCGTTCGGTCGCGCAGCAAGCGGACCAACGGTGTGGGGCACCGTGTCCTGGTTTTCGACTTCGAGCGTGTCACCCAAACCAACGACAAGCGTGGCCGGAAAGAACTGCGGGTCCTCGCCGCGCGCAATGCGTGCGGCGGTTCCGGCCGGCACCGTGTACGTGTGCACGACGCCGGCCGGCAACTCATCGACCGTCGACGACGAACCTCCGCCTCCGCACGCGGACACGACGAGTCCCGTGATGACGAGGAGAACGGAACGCTTCATCGAACGGACTGCCCTACATCGACGGAGCGTCTTCGCTGACTTCCGCAGTCACGGTGACCGTTGCACCCGACTTCATCGTCAACGCGATGTCGAGGGTCGAGCCAACTTCGAGAGGAGCGGACAGGCCCATCAACATGACGTGGTAACCGCCGGGCGCGAGTTCGAATGCCTCTCCCGCGACAAGTGGAATCGACTCGACTTCCTGCATCGACATTTCGCCCGCATCGTTCTCGACCGTCTCGTGGATCTGTGCCTCCATCGCGACGCTCGGGTCGACCGAAGCCGAAACGAGCTCGTCGTCGATCGGGCTCGTGATCTTCATGTAGGCGGCACCCATCGTGGTCTCCATCGGGCTGGTGCGGGCCCACGCACCCTCGACGACGATCTCGCCGGTGGTCGTCGCTTCTTCCGCCATGGTGTCGGCCGTCATCGTCGTCTCGGCGGTCGAGACGTCGCTGCTTGCCTCGTCATCGCCACATGCGGCGAACAACAGCGTGCCCGCTGCGATGATCGCGGTGATCGATTTCTTCTTCATGTTTCCTCCCTGTGGGTTGTTGCTTCTAGAGATCCTCGAGGAGGATTCTCAGATCGTTTTCCATTCCGTCGGCACCGATGCCGAAGGGCCACTCGATGATCACCGTGCCTGCCGCATCGACGACGTACGTCGCGGCAGTGTGGCTGACGTCGACCTTTCCCGTGGCCTCTTTCGTCACTGTCGACGACGCCAGGAATGCAGCTTCGACACTCTCCAGCACGTCGACATCCATCGTGCGAAGCGCAATCGGATCATCGACGAAGGAAGACAAGTACGGAACCAGACGGTCGGCCGTGTCGCGCTCGGGATCAACCGTCACCATCGCGACGTCGACCTTGTCCGCGCTGCCGGGAATCCGCCGGAAGGCACTGCGCAGGTCGGCGAGTGTGGTGGGACACAAATCGGGACAGTTCGTGAAACCGAAGTAGACGACGAGCAACTTTCCGTCCGCAGCCACGAATGTGAAGGGTGTTTCGGCACCATTCTCGTCGACGCGTGGAATCGTTTGGTCGGCGACGACCAGTGGCTCGTCGCGCTGCATTCCGATCAGCGTTGACTGTCGGGCGGAGTCGGTCGCACACGCGGCACCGACCACCACTGCCAGAACGGCCGACAGCGCGAGAAACACTTTTCTCATCACCCTTCCAGTCTTCACGAGACGAGAAAAAGTTCCGAGCGAATTCGATGTGAATGGCGCCACCGTGTTCGTGGCACCTAATACCCGACTAGTCCTCTTGGGATTGTGCCGCGCGGCTCTGCAGTTCGGTCACCACACCTGCGTCGGCGAGCGTCGTCGTGTCGCCGAGGTTTCGTCCTTCTGCAACGTCGCGCAGAAGTCGACGCATGATCTTCCCACTGCGTGTCTTCGGCAGATCGGGGGTGAAGTAGATCGTCTTCGGTTTTGCGATCGCTCCGATTTCCTTGGCGACGTGATTGCGCAGGTCGGTTTCGGTGACCTGTTCACCGCCGCGCAACGTGACGTAGGCGATGATCGCCTGTCCGGTCGTTGCATCGTTGGCTCCGACAACCGCGGCCTCGGCGACACTGGGGTGCGACACCAGCGCCGACTCGACTTCGGTCGTGGAGATGCGGTGTCCCGACACGTTCATCACGTCGTCGACTCGACCGAGCAACCACAAGTAGCCGTCGTCGTCGAGCTTTGCACCGTCACCGGCGAAGTACCGCCCCGGAAAGCGACTCCAGTACGTCTCCTTGTAGCGCTCGGGGTCGCCCCAGATTCCACGCAACATTCCCGGCCACGGGTGCGTGAGCGTGAGATAACCACCGCCCTTGGTGACCGTGTTTCCGGCCTCATCAACAACTTCGGCACCGACGCCGGGCAAAGCGAACGTTGCCGAACCCGGCTTGGTGGTTGTCGCACCGGGCAACGGACTGATCATGATGCCGCCGGTTTCGGTTTGCCACCATGTGTCGACGATGGGACAGTTCCCCCGTCCGATGTGCTCGTGATACCACATCCATGCTTCGGGGTTGATGGGTTCGCCGACACTGCCGATGACGCGCAGAGAAGACAGATCGTGCTTTGCGGGCTCCTGCGTTCCCCATTTCATGAACGTGCGAATTGCAGTGGGTGCGGTGTAGAAGATCGTCACTCCGTACTTTGCGATGATGCTCCACAAGCGGTCATTGCCCGGGAAGTTCGGAACACCCTCGTAGATCACCTGCGTCGCGCCGTTCGACAACGGGCCGTAGACGATGTACGAGTGTCCGGTTACCCAGCCGACATCGGCGGTGCACCAGTACACATCGGTCTCGGGATGAAGGTCGAAGACGTACTTGTGCGTGTAGGTGACGTGCGTGAGATATCCACCCGTCGTGTGCATGATGCCTTTGGGCTTGCCGGTGGTGCCGCTGGTGTAGAGGAGGAACAACAATTGCTCTGCATCCATCGGTTCGGCGGGACACTTTGCGTCGGCCGTCGCCATGAGGTCGTGATACCAGTGATCGCGACCGGACTTCATGTCGACCGTGTTGCCGCCACGCTTCACAACCACGACGTGTTCGATCGTCGGCGTCGATGCAAGCGCTTCGTCGGCCTGTGGCTTCAACGGGAAGACCTCTCCCCTGCGCCATCCACCATCGGCCGTGATCAACACCTTCGCACTGGCGTCGTTGATGCGGTCGGCCAACGCCTGTGAACTGAAGCCTCCGAAGACAACCGAATGTGCCGCGCCGATGCGCGCACACGACAACATCGCCACGACGGCTTCGGGGATCATCGGTAGGTAGATGTTGATTCGGTCGCCACGACCGACGCCGAGAGCACGGAGCACGTTCGAGAAGCGTTCGACCTCGGCGAGAAGCTCGGCGTAGGTGATGGTGCGGGTGTCGCCGGGTTCACCTTCCCAATGAATCGCCACCTTGTCGCCCTTGCCTGCAAGGACATGCCGGTCGAGGCAGTTGTAGGCAACGTTCAACTTTCCACCGATGAACCACTTGCTGAACGGCAGTTCCCATTCACAGACCGTGTTCCAAGGTTGCGACCACGTGACAAGTTCCTCGGCCTGTCTGGCCCAAAAGGCCTCGTAGTCGGCACTTGCCTCGTCGTAAAGGTGCGTTCCGATGACGAGGGACTTGGCCTTGAAAGCCTCGCTGGGCGGAAATTTTCTCTGTTCGAGGAGGAGAGCTTCGATCGTTTCGTCAGCCATGGGCGCAACCCTAGTGGTGCACCAAACGGCTCCTACCCAGACGACAACCCCCGTGTCGACGGGGTAATTTCATACCCATGGCAAAAGCCGAACGAGGGACGAACGCAAAACCCGGCACCAAGAAAGCTGCTGCAAAGCGCGCAGGTGTTCCCAGCAAGACGGCGAGGAACGTCATCCACATCGATGGCCGCGACAGGCGCCCATGGGCGCTTGTCAGCAAGGACCGACTGCTCGAGGCAGCGACCGAGGAAATCGCCGCTGTCGGGTTCGAGCGCGCACGCTTGGCCGAAATCGCGGAACGCGCCGAGATGACCCCCGGTTCCGTCTACACGTGGTTTGCCAACAAAGAAGAATTGTTCCGCGCGGCGCTGGAGAGTGCATTGTCCGCACAGATTCGCAGCAACGCTGCATTCATGGAAGCCTCGGGTCTCACCGGTTCGGATTGGATGCTGAAGGTCGGGGCAACCGTGCCCCGCAACGCCGGCGACACGGGTCCGACCGCAGCACAACAGCTGTTGATCGAGGGTTACTACGCATCGTGGCGCGATCCGGCTGCACGCGAAATCTTGAAGCCGCGGATTCGCGAGCACTATGCGATGTATCGCCGCATCGTCGACGACGCGCAGGCCGAAGGGGCAATCTCGAAGGACATCGATGCCCACACCCTCACGACCTTGCTGCTCGCGGTACCCATCGGACTCTCGATCGTCGCGATGGCTGGCGTCGAGCGGCCCGACGATTTGAACTGGATCGAAGTGTTCAGTCGATTCGATAAGTCAATGCGCTGAAGCCACCC
>CAZKVD010000097.1:0-6112 GCA_964556145.1 uncultured Bifidobacterium sp.
TCTCCGCTTGCCCGACCACGAGGCCCAGCGTCGCGGGATGCTGGCCAAGGCCTAAACGGATCCGCCTCCACACGAACGGAGATCACCATGGCAGACAACACCATCACACTCGTCGGGAACCTCACCCGTGACCCGGAACTGCGCTTCACCACCGGTGGGCGTGGCGTCGCATCGTTCGGCATTGCCGTCGGTCGCCGCTACCAGGTCAATGGCGAGTGGCAGGAACAGACCTCGTACTTCAACATCACTGCCTGGGGCCAGCTCGGTGAGAACGCGGCCGCAACCCTTGCAAAGGGTTCGCGCGTCATCGTCACCGGCCGCCTCGAGCAGCGTGAGTACACCACCCGCGACGGCGACAAGCGCACGGCCATCGAGGTCGTCGCCGACGAGCTCGGACCCAGCCTGCGCTGGGCAACCGCGCAGGTCGAGCGTCAGTCCGGCCAGGGTGGCGGAGGCGGTGGCCGCGGTGGCAACTCCGGCGGCGGTGGCGGCAATGCCCCCGACCCGTACATGGGCGACGAAGAGCCGTTCTGACCATTCACTTATTCGATCGATGACACATCACAGGAACTGAGAAAACAATGACAAGCAAGAAGAACAAGGCCCGCATTTCCAAGGCCGATCTGAAGAAGCCCGGCAAGAAGAAGCCGAACGTTCTCGACACCGAGCGCATCTCGTACGTCGACTACAAAGACGTCAACCTGCTGCAGCGCTTCATGTCCGACCGTTCGAAGATCCGCGGCCAGCGCATTGCCGGCACGTCGGTGCAGCAGCAGCGTGAAATCGCCAATGCGGTGAAGAACGCCCGTGAAATGGCGTTGCTGCCCTACACCAAGCGCGTTGCTTCGGCCCGCGCGCCGCGTCCGGGTGCCGACCGCGAAGATGACGAGAAATACGTCGACAAGTACGCAGACAAGGTTGCTGACGGTGCCGCATCCGAGGCCACCGAAGCCCCCGAAGGTGCCAGCGCCGCTGGTGACGACAAGGAAGTCGAGGCCTGATCATGAACGTGATTCTTCGTAGTGATGTCAAGGGTCTTGGCAAGCGCGGCGACGTCGTGTCGGTGGCCGATGGCCATGCGCGCAACTTCCTTCTGCCCCATGGCTTGGCCATCGGTGCAAGCGAGGGCGCTGTTGCCCAAGCCGCCGCAATGCGCAAGGCACGCGACAACAAAGAGCGCGCTTCCCGCGAGGCAGCTCAGGCAGTCGCCTCGCGTCTCGGAGCCGCAACCGTGTCGGTGACGGCAAAGGCTGGCAACGAAGGCCGTTTGTTCGGCTCGGTCACCTCGACCGACCTCGCCAAGGCGATTGCCGCCCAGACCGGTATCGAAGTCGACAAGCGCGACATTGAAATCGATACCCCGATCCGCACGGTGGGTCGTCATTCGGTGTCGGTCCGGTTGTTCCACGACGTCACGAGCACTGTCTCGATTGATGTCGCGGCCAGCTGAGATATCCACAGCCATCCACAGCCCCTCCACAGGTTTGTCCCCACGAACTGCCTCTAGCGATCCACAGGGTCGCTAGGGCAGGGTGGCAGCCGTGTCTGATACGCGTAACTCTTCTTCTGCGCCCCGTGGCGCGGCCGGGCGCGTACCCCCGCACAACCTCGACGCCGAGGCGTCGTTGTTGGGTGCGATGTTGTTGTCGAAAGACGCCATCGGTGCAGCCGCCGAGCGCGGTGTCACGCCGGGTGACTTCTACAAGTCGGGCCACCAACACATTCACGATGCAATTCAGTCGCTGAACGTCGCGGGTGAGCCCGTCGACGTCGTCACAGTGTCCGACAAGTTGCAGCGAGCAGGCCTGCTCGACACCACCGGGGGCATCGACTACCTCGTTGAACTGCAGAACCGCACGCCCGCGGTTTCCAGTGCCGATCGCTACGCACGCATCGTGCGTGAAACGTCGATGTTGCGCGGCCTCATCCTTGCCGCGTCGGAAATCGCCGAAATCGGTTACAGCCAGCCCGACAACATCGAACAGGCGCTCGACCGCGCGGAGTCGCGCATCTTCGACATCGCCCAAGACCAGGTCAGCGACACGATGGTGCGCCTCAACGACCTGATGCCCGAAACCATGGACCGACTCTCCGAGATCATGGAGAAGGGCAACCCAATCACCGGTATCCCAACCGGCTTCGTCGATCTCGACGAACTGTTGTCGGGTCTGCAGCCCGGCACGCTCAACATCATCGGTGCTCGTCCTGCCATGGGTAAGTCGGCACTTGCAATGGGCATGGCGGTCAACGTTGCAACGGCAACGAACAAGCCCGTGCTCTTCTTCTCGCTGGAAATGGGACGCGCGGAACTCTCGCAACGAATTCTCTCCAGTGAGGCCCGCGTCGACTCGGCAAAGTTGCGCAACGGACGATTGAACGAAGAGGACTGGCGCCGTATCGGCCGCGCAATCGGACGACTGTCGGTGCCGCTCTTCATCGACGACAACTCGGCCGTCACCGTCATGGAGATCCGTGCCAAGGCACGACGCATTACGGCCAAGCACGGCGACCTCGCGATGATCGTCATTGACTACTTGCAGTTGATGGGCGGAAACACGAGCGCCGAAAACCGTCAGCTCGAAGTCAGTGAAATCAGCCGAAACCTGAAGATCCTCGCGCGTGACTTCAAAGTGCCCGTCGTTGCGCTCAGTCAGTTGAGCCGCGGTATCGAACAGCGCCAGGACAAGCGACCTACGTTGTCGGACCTGCGTGAATCGGGCGCGCTCGAACAAGACGCCGACACGGTCATGTTCCTGTACCGCCCCGCCGTGTACGAAGACGATGCCCAGCGCAAGGCCGATGCGTACCTGCAGGTGGCAAAGCACCGCGCAGGTGCGCTCGACGACATCCGCCTTGTGTTCTCGGCCAACTACACACGGTTCGACAACTTCAGCGCAAAGGGGCCATAGTCAGGCCATGTTCCTCGGCGAAGATCTTCTTGCGTGGCTGGTGCTCGCGCTTGGCGGAGCGTTGTTCGTTGGCAACGGCCTTGCAGTGGTGAAACCACCACCGCGGCCAAAGAGCGAAGGGGACCTTGAAAAGGCGCCGGTCGCGCGCAGCGTCACCATGGCCTTGGTCGGCCTTGTTGCCGCGATCTGGTCACTCGCCAGCCTGATCTCTTGAACAGCGGGCTGTGATCAAGCCCGACGTTCTTCGTCGATCAGGTTTGCCGCCTGCCAGGCAATGGCCATCGCCGGTGCACTGGTGTTGCCCGACACCAGTGTGGGCATCGATGCACAGTTGACGACGCGCACGCCTTCGACTCCACGCACGCGCAATCGTTCATCGAGTACTGCGTCGTCGCTGCGGCCCATTGCACATGTGCCCATGGCGTGCGTGCCGCCGGCAATGCGGGGGAGAACGCGTTCAAAGATCTCCTCGTCGCTTTGGTGGTTGGCGCCTGGTGCGAGTTCGTTGCCGACATGGTGAGCAAAGGCCGGCTGGCGAATGATCGAACGAATTGTGCGCACTGCAGCCACGACGCGTTGCCGGTCGGCCGCGTTGCTGAGATGGTTCGGCAGCAACTCAAGTGGTGCGTCGGGGTTGGACGAGGTGATGTGCACTGAACCGGTACTCGATGTCTGGACGATGAACACTGCGACGGTGAAACCGGGTTCGCGCTCGGTTGTCGTGCGCCCCGACATCTTCGAATGTGCCGAGAAATACAACTGCAGGTCGGGTCTGTCTTGCGTCGAGTTGCTGCGGGTGAATGCACCGACCTCGTACGGGCCGAGCGTCATCGGCCCCTTACCGGCGAACTTGTAACGCAGCAGGTCGGGCGCGCGTCCAATGCCCCGATAGCGACGGTTCAAACCCTTGCCGTTCAACAAGCGGTGCGGCATCGAAAACACGAGGTGGTCGCGCAGGTTCTCGCCGACGTTCGGGCTGTGGTGGACGACATCGATGCCGATGCGGCGCAGTCGTTCGGCATCACCGATGCCCGAGAGCTCGAGCAGTTTCGGAGACATCACCGAACCGCCCGCAACGATGACCTCGCCGCGAACCACGAAGCGAACGCGACGACCCTTGACACGCGCAATCACCGCACGGGCGCGTTTGCCATCGAATTCGATCCGCTCGGCAACGGCATCGGTGACGATGTCGAGGTTCTTGCGGTTGCGGACGGGGTCGATGAACGCAGTGGCCGAACTTTCGCGCCGACCGTTGCGAACGGAGTGCGCATACCAACCCACACCGTCGAGGTCGGGATGATTGAGGTCGTCACCACGGTTGGGCAGACCCGCCTGCACCGCGCCTTCGATGAACGACTGGGCTTCGGGATAGCGGAACGGGCCGATCGATACGCGTACGGGGCCGCCTGCGCCGCGCAGTTCGCTCGCCCCGAGCTCGTGATCTTCGATGGCGCGGTACACGGCGAGCATCGAGTCCCAGCCCCAGGCACTGCCACCCGCACGTTCCCAGTCGTCGTAGTCGTGACGATGTCCACGCGACCAGATCATTCCGTTCACGGAACTTCCGCCACCCAGTACGCGTCCGTTGACCCAGGTCTCACCAAGGTCGAGGCGTCCGAGTCGGTGCTGCGACACGGGAAATTTCCAGGTCCAGCGTGGTGACGCCGAGACGACGGCGATGCCTTTCGGCATGGCAATGAGCGGATGCGAATCCTTGCCGCCTGCTTCGAGCAACAGCACGCGGTTCGATGGATTTGCCGATAGGCGGTTGGCCATCACGCACCCGGCCGCGCCACCGCCAACAACGATGTCGTCGTAGATCTCTTCGTTCACGTGCGGATGTTATGTGTGCGCGGGAACGAAAAAGGGCGGGGCTTGCGCCCCGCCCTTCACTTCGATTGCTGGTGTTGGCTGAATCAGCCGACGGCCCAGAGCTTCTTGAACTGGTCGAGGTAACCCTCGGGGCCCTTGAAGACCTGAAGTCCGCCACCGTCGAGGATCGCCTTGGCGGCCTCGGGGGTGTCGATCAGGAAGTCCTGGCCGAGCTTTGCGCCTTCGCGCTCGTCGGTGTACTCAACGCCGGCGGCATCGAGAACTGCAGCGTGGAATGCGAGGGCGAGGCCCATGGCCTTCGGGTTCGCGGTCCACACGCTGTTCGTGCCGTCAACGATTTCCTGGAGGTTCGTTGCCGAGAAGTCGACGCCAACCTGCTTCACACCTTCGATGCCCGCGGTCTTGAGGGCTTCGGTCACGCCGGTCGGCAGACCACCGAATGCGTAGTGGATGTAGTTGGTGTCGGGGTTTTCCTGCAGGTACGAAACGACGGCCTGCGGAACCTTGCCGGCGCCGAGGTCATCAAGCGTCACCGGAATGACGTCGAAGGTGCAGGCTGCGCAGTACTTGGCGAGGCCGGCCTTCAGGGCGTCTTCTTCGGCGGTGAGGATCGGGAAGTCACGGATGTTCACCATGACGACCTTGGCTGCAGCAGCCGAGTCGGCGGTGATCCAGGCAGCGATGCTGTCTGCGTTCTCCGCGACCGACGAGGTCTCGCCAACCGAGGTGATGGTGCACTCGGTGACGGGCTCGGTGGTGTAGGCAACAGCGAACTTCACGCCCTTGGCGCAAGCTGCGTCGTACTGCTCCTGGAACAGAGCAACCGGCGAACCGGAGATGGTGATGTAGTCAGCACCCCAGTCGATGGCCTGCTGGACGGCCGGTGCGGGCTCGAAGCTCTTGCCGTTGATGACCTTGAGCTCCCAACCGAGGGCATCGGCGAACAGCTGGGCATCTTCGCCGACTTCTGCACACGACGGCAGTTCGCACGAGATCCATGCGATCTTCTTGGCGGGTGCGGGCTCGGTGAGGCCAACGGTGACCGGAATTTCGGTCGGAATCTGACGAACCTTGTCGACGTAGGCCTGCGCGACGGCGACTTCATCGCCTTCGGCGGCTGCGGTCGTGTCGGCCGTAGCAGTGGTGTCGCCTGTTGCCGTGGTGTCGGCGGTGGCGGTGTCTTCGGCGGCTGCGGTGGTGTCCTCGCTGCTCGAGCCATTGTCGTCGCCACAGGCGGCGGCGACGAGGCCGAGAGCGAACACGGCTGCAGCAACCCGACGGGTTCCCTTGCGCATTTGTTCCCCTTTGTAGGTGGTGGGTGGGTGGTGCTCCGCAAGGGAGAGACACAGCGCCCCTCCCAAGGCAAA
>CAZKVD010000098.1:0-6101 GCA_964556145.1 uncultured Bifidobacterium sp.
CTGCGCACTTCACGCACCCGAACTACCTCGCGATGCGCGATCTGCTGATCGGCCGCAAGCCGACCGGTAGTTGGAACCGCATGTATCTGACCATGCGTGACGAACCGGTGTATGGGCCCGAGGGCCAGGTGCGTTCAAAGTTCTTCGTCGACTGACGGGCAGTTTGCACATACCCCTGGGGGTATATTAGAGTCATGACGGCAGTGACGAAAGGACTGAATATGTCTCCCTTGCGGAAGTGGCCCCTCGAACGAATTCTCTTTGCGATGGCGGGAACAATGGCGCTCGTCAGCGCAACCCTCGCCGCAGTGGTGAGCCCGTGGTTCCTGATTCTCACCGCCTTTGTCGGCCTGAACCAGTGGATGTACGTCGTCGCGGGTGCATGCCCGGCTTCGGTCGTGCTGCGCAAATTCGGTTTCAATGCACAGTGTCGTTGGCGGTAAGAGAGCGATGGTGAAGACAAGCTCGAGAATCTTGCGTCCCAAGTTGGTGGCAATCGTTGTACTTCTTGTGACGTTCGCTGCCGCGTGCGGCGGAGACGATCAATCGGCCACTCCAGCCGTCGCTGAACCGGTTGTCGAGACTGCCGACAGCATCACTGCACCCACCACGTCGGAACTGACGCTGATCGACGTGCGTGATGTCGAGGAATTCGCAGCAGGACATCTTCCCGACGCGACGAATATTCCCTTCAATGACGGAACCCTCGCCGCCCAGATTCCGACTCTCGACCCGAACGTCGCCTATGGCGTCTATTGCAGGTCCGGGAACCGATCGGGTCAGGCCGTTGCGTTGATGAAGGAAGCCGGGTTCACCAACGTGGTCGATCTCGGTGGGCTCGAGGCCGCGGCCTCTGCCACCGGCCTCGAGCTCGTCACCGATTGATCGTCACGCCGTCAGGTCGAACCTGTCGGCGTTCATCACCTTGGTCCACGCCGCGACGAAGTCGCGGACGAACTTTGCCTTGTTGTCATCCTGTGCGTACACCTCGGCGTAGGCGCGGAGGATCGAGTTCGACCCGAACACCAGGTCGACGCGTGTCGCGGTCCACTTCGCCGCACCCGACTTGCGATCGCGCACCTCGTAGAGACCGTCCGACACCGGCACCCAGCGGTGCGCCATGTCGAGAAGGTTGACGAAGTAGTCGTTCGTGAGTGCGCCGACGCGGTCGGTGAACACGCCATGCGACGTGCCGCCGTGGTTCGTGCCGATCACGCGCATGCCGCCGACGAGCACCGTCATTTCCGGTGCGGTGAGGCCCATCAGCTGGGTGCGGTCGAGCAGCATTTCCTCGGCGCTGACGACGTACGACTTCTTCACCCAGTTGCGGTATCCGTCGTGCAGCGGTTCCAGTACGGCAAACGACTCGACGTCGGTTTGCTCTTGGGTTGCATCACCGCGACCCGGCGCAAACGGCACCTCGATGTCGAAGCCCGCCGCCTTGGCCGCGGTCTCGACGCCGACGTTGCCCGCCAACACGATGATGTCGGCAACGCTTGCGCCGAACTCCGCGGCGATGGGCTCGAGTACCGACAGCACCTTGGCAAGACGCTGTGGTTCGTTGCCTTCCCAGTTCTTCTGCGGTGCAAGACGAATGCGTGCACCATTCGCTCCGCCGCGCATGTCGGAGCCGCGGTAGGTGCGGGCGCTGTCCCACGCGGTCGTCACCAGTTCGCCAATGCTCAGGCCACTTGCTGCGATGCGTGCCTTGGCAGCCTTCACGTCGAAATTCGTTGCTCCGACGGGGATCGGGTCCTGCCAGATCAGGTCTTCTGCGGGCACTTCGGGGCCGATGTAGCGCGACTTCGGACCGAGGTCGCGGTGGGTCAGTTTGAACCATGCGCGGGCGAAGGTCTTCGAGAAGTATTCGTGGTCGTCACGGAAGCGCTCGGAGATCTTGCGGAACTCGGGGTCGACGACGCAGGCCATGTCGGCGTCGGTCATGATCGGCATGCGACGGATCGACGGGTCTTCGACGTCGACGGGCATGTCCTCTTCCTTGATGCCGACCGGCTGCCACTGGTTCGCGCCCGCCGGGCTCTTGGCGAGCTGCCACTCGTACTTGAACAAGAGATCGAAGTAACCGTTGTCCCACTTGGTGGGGTTGGTCGTCCAGGCACCTTCGATGCCCGACGTCACCGCATCGCGGCCGACGCCGCGCGAGGTGTTGTTCATCCAGCCAAGTCCCTGCTCGTGCAGATCGGCGCCTTCGGGTGACGGACCGAGGTTTGCTGCACTGCCGTTGCCATGCGCCTTGCCCACGGTGTGGCCGCCGGCGGTGAGGGCAACGGTCTCTTCGTCGTTCATCGCCATGCGCCCGAAGGTGACGCGCATGTCCTGAGCGGTGCGCAGCGGATCGGGCTTGCCGCCGACGCCCTCGGGGTTCACGTAGATGAGACCCATCTGCACGGCGGCAAGCGGGTTTTCCAGCGACTCGCGGTCGTCACCCGTGTAGCGCTCGGATGCGAGCCATTCCTTTTCTTCACCCCAGTAGATGTCCTCCTCGGGGTGCCAGATGTCGACACGGCCGAAGCTGTAGCCGTAGGTCTCGAGCCCCATCGATTCGTACGCGACGTTGCCGGCGAGGATCATGAGGTCGGCCCAGCTGATCTTGTTGCCGTACTTCTTCTTGATCGGCCACAAGAGACGACGGGCCTTGTCCAGGTTCGCGTTGTCGGGCCACGAGTTCAGCGGCGCGAATCGAAGGTTCCCCGTGGCGGCGCCGCCGCGTCCGTCGGCCGTGCGGTACGTGCCTGCGGCGTGCCACGCCATGCGGATCATGAGCCCGCCGTAGTGGCCCCAGTCTGCCGGCCACCAGTCCTGGCTGTCCGTCATCAGCTTGCGCAGGTCGGCTTTCAGCGCGTCAACGTCGAGGTTCTTGACTTCCTTGCGGTAGTCGAAGTCCTTGTCCATCGGGTTGGTCTTGGTGTCGTGTTGGTGGAGGATGTCGAGGTTCAGCGTCTTCGGCCACCAGGCGGTTGCCGACATGTCGTTGTGCACGTTTGCGTGGTGTGCAACCGGGCACTTGGAAGTGGTCTCTGTGCTCATGGGGGATTTCCTTTCGGGTTGGGGGGTGTTGTCGTCAGTTCTTGTTCGTCTTGCGGGGCTGGCAACGCGGGCACAGGCCCCAATAGATGACTTCGGCCTCGTCGATGGTGAAGCCGTGGTCGTGGCTTGCCGTCAGGCAGGGGCGAGCACCGACCGCGCAGTCGATGTCGACGACCCGGTCGCACTTTCGGCAGATCAGGTGATGGTGGTTGTCGTCGATGCGATCCTCGTAACGAGCAGGGGATCCCATCGGCTGAATGCGACGCAAAAGCCCGCGTTCGCTCAGCGAGTTCAGCGTGTCGTACACCGACTGGCGCGAGATCGAACCAATGTCCTTGCGCACCAGCTCGACGACGTCGTCGGCTGCCGCATGCGGTGTCATCGATACCGCGCGCAGCACGGCAAGGCGTTGGGCGGTCACGTGAATGCCGTGTCGGCGGAGTTCTGCGGCGTGGTCTGTCTTCACGGATATGGAGTATATCAAAGTTTGGACAAAGTACAAACTTTGCATGGAAGCCGAAAGAATCGGTGTTTCGGTGGGGTGGGAGAGGGATGTTCGTCGCACCAGCCGGTCGGGCGGGCTTCCTACGATGTCGGCGATGGAAACCACGCGTGGCCGACGACTGGTTCGTTATTCACTGCTCACACTCATCGGGGTGCCCATCGGCATCGTCGTTGCCGCCGTGTGGTCGACGATCGTGAAGACAAGCCCGACAGTTGCCGACGACGAGCGCATCCGTGGCTGGGGATCGGTAGTTCGCGATCTTCCAGCCACCGCGTTCTTGTTCGGCATCGTCGCAATCGGACTCGCACTGGCTGTTCACGCGGGCAGGTTGGGCAACGAAACCGATGCTCGACGTGCGATTCTTTGGCACGGTGCCGCACTTTTCTTCATCCTGTTGGTGGTCATCAACGGCGCAACCGAGAACATCATGACCACGCGACCCGCCACCGTGAAATGGCTGTTGCTTCCGGCGCAGGTCGCCATCGCAGCCGGTGTCGTCATGCTTTGTCGTCGCCGTGCACGGCCTTTGCAGTGACGTTCCACGCTGAGTTGAGTAGACGGGTCCTGCACCAATCACTGACTGACGGTTTACCTTCGCGCCATGTCAAGAAGAGTTCGGATTTCCGTTTTGGCTCTCGTCGCCGTTTTGGTTCTTGTTTCGTCTGGATGCACACGATCTTCGCGGTCGCCGAAGGTCGTCTTGTCAACCCAAGAGTTGGCCGGCGGACTCCTCGTTGCAGATGACCTCGAGGGCAATTGGAAGTTGAATTCGGGGCCCGAAGGGGCCGACTTGTCGACAACCGGAATCATCGATGACACCAACCGCGACAAGTTGCCCCAGATCCAACTGTGCGACACCGCCAGTCAAGAGTCGCGTGACGCGCTGAACGCGATCCAGTGGCAGGCATTCCGTCAGATCGACAAGACGGTTGACAATGCAATCAAGCCACCGAAGGACCGTGAGGGTCACATGATCTTCGTTCAGGAATGGCTGACCTCGGGCGAGTCGGATGAACTCGAGTTGGTCTTCGACGACATCTCTGCCGCAGTCAAAGAATGCCTCGGAGACATTCCGGCCGGCGAGGAAGGTCCGGGAACGATCACGGAGGCCGAGATCGAACCGATCGGCGATCAACGCGTGGCGGCCCTCGCGCAATTCGAAGAGGCCGGCGGCGTCGGCACGTGGAACATCTACTCGGTCTTCATCCGAGCCGGCACCGTGTTGATGGGTGTGACGGCAGTCGACATCGTTCTCGGAGATCTCGAACCGGAGCTGACAGTTGCTGACCTCGACGAGATCCTGTCCACGGCGCTGTCGAAGTTCTGAACAGTCGAATCGGCACATGTGCCCCCTGCGGCGTGACAAACCCATCGGCTGAACCACGTATCCACGGCGTTCGCTGTACCTGCGACGAGTCCCAATGGCCGTCGCCAAAGGAATCAACCGAACGAAAAGAGGAAACAGAGATGAAGCGAATGATGAAAGGTGCACTTGCCGCGGCCGCAGCGGCATCAATGCTCGCAATCGGCGGGTCGATGGTGAACGCCGCACCGCCAAACGTGGCAACGGATGACGGCGCCTTCGTGCGTCTGCTCGGAAACCCCGCTGACGGAACGGCAAAGTTCCAGTTCGGCTGGAGTGAAGGGACCCTGGCGTCCGATGCTGCCGGCTACTGGGTCGGCATCTACGACGTGACGAACAGTCACTACGTATGGTCAACCGATACCGGACCTGCCGACCTGCCCGACGAGTTGACACGGAATGCCAAGCCAACACCCGATCTGCCGAACGGCGAATACAAGGTCGTGTACTTCGTGCGCGAGGCCTACGAGCCGACCACCAATCTGTCGGAGATCGAGTTGTTCTTCACGGTCAACAATTCGATGAGCTGATTCGGCTCGTCTGTCCTTGAGAGGGACGTCACCCAGAATGAAATACTTCTCGGGTGACGTCCTTCTCTGTTTTGTTCCTTGTGATTGCCGCCGTGATGGCGGTGTTTGATTGGGTAGCCGTCGGGCGAAACGCAGCGGTTCTCGAATACGTCAGCAAACCTGCGGCAACGGCTGCGTTGCTTTTGACGGCCGCGACGCTCGACGTCGCCCATGATGCGCCGTGGGGCTGGCGTCTTGCGGCGCTCACGTTCTGCATTGCCGGCGACGTCTTTTTGATGCTGCCGCGGGATGCATTCATTCCGGGTCTCGCATCGTTCGCCGTCGCGCAGATTCTCTTCACTGTCAGCTTCGCGACGAGCGACGTGAATGGTGGGCGCCTGGTGATCGGTTTGATCATTGCGATCCCCGCATCGGGGTTGCTCGCGCGCCGGTTTGTCAGCGCGATCAAGAAGTCGGGTCATGGCGAACTCGTCGTGCCCGTCGTCGTCTACATGGTCGTGATCTCGGCAATGGCAGTCGGTTCGATTTCGGCAGGTTCGGCGATCGCCGTTGTGGGTGCCGTGTTGTTCATGGCATCCGATTCTTTGATTGCCGAATCGCGCTTCGTGCGCGAGCAGCGCTGGCACGGCGTGGGAATCATGGTGACGTATCACCT
>CAZKVD010000099.1:0-5947 GCA_964556145.1 uncultured Bifidobacterium sp.
TACGACCACGGGTGAGGTCGTAGGGGGTGAGCTCAACTTGAACCTTGTCGCCGGGAAGAATGCGGATGTAGTGCATGCGCATCTTGCCGCTGATGTGCGCGAGCACTTGATGGCCGTTCTCGAGTTCGACGCGGAACATCGCGTTCGGCAGAGACTCGGTGATGGTGCCTTCGAGCACGATCGCATCTTCCTTTGGCTTGGCCAGAAGAGACTCCTTTTGATGACGAGGTGAATAATTCGGACTGACGATTTGGTTGCTTGTCGGACGGGTACGAAATGACGGCGGTACCTGCCGGCAGGGCGTGAAGCAGGCTATCGGTGGCCGACGACAACGCCACAGGGTTGACCCGAGCCTTGCGCCGCTCCCCCGCGGGGCCTAGCGGGAGTCGATGATTGTGGTGATCCGCTCGAAGACCTGGTCGGGGGACCCCACCCCATCGACGGGGAACAGCCGGCCACTGGACCCGTAGAACTCGATCAGCGGGGCCGTCTGGGTTTCATAGAGGTCGAGGCGCCGGTTGATGGACTCGGGGGTGTCGTCATCGCGCAGCACCACGTCGCCACCACAGGTGTCGCAGGTCCAGGGCGACAGCACGACCGGCCCGGCCTGGTAGTTAGCACCACAATCGCGGCACACGCGACGGGCCGAGAGTCGCTCGAGCACCATCTCGCGCGGCACGACAAGGTCGATCACGGCGTCGAGGGGTGTATCGCCCGAGATGTCATCGAGGGACTGAGCCTGGGCCACCGTGCGCGGAAATCCATCGAGGAGGTAACCCCTACGACGCGCATCCGCCTTGCCGAGGCGTTCGCGAATGATCTCGACAATCAGCTCGTCGCTCACCAAACCACCGGCTCCGATGATTTCAGCCACGCTGCGACCGAGCGACGAACCTTCGCGCACCGCGGCGCGCAACATGTCACCGGTCGAGATGTGAGGCACGACGTAGTGGCGCGACAAGCGAACACACTGCGTTCCCTTGCCCGAGCCCTGTCGGCCGAGCAACACGATGCGCGTTCCCTTGGTCATGGCACGATGCTCATGGATGGATCCTCGTCACGGGGATGACCGCCGTGGTGGCCGAAGCGCGGCGAGCCGCTACTTCAGGAATCCCTCGTAGTTGCGCAGCATCAACTGGCTGTCGATCTGACGCATCAGTTCAAGTGCAACGCCGACTGCAATGAGCACTGTCGTTCCTGCAAACGGGAACGACTGAACGTCGCCAATCCAGAGAATGAGATACGGCAGGATCGCGATGAATGCAACGAACAACGCACCGGGAAGCGTGATGCGGTTGACCGTCTTTGCGAAGAAGCGTTCGGTCTGGGTTCCCGGACGAATACCCGGAATGAAGCCACCCTGCTTGCGCAATTGATCGGCCTGGCGAACCGGGTCGAATGCAATCGAGTTGTAGAAGTAGGCAAAGGCAACGATCAACATGAAGAACACCGAGATGTACAGCAGGTTCTGACTGTTGATCAGGTAGTCGTTGACGAATCCCGCGATCGACCCGCGCCAACCTTCGGCACTGCCGAGCATGTTCGAACCGAGAACGGGGAGCAGAAGAATCGACGACGCGAAGATGATCGGCACCACGCCTGCCTGGTTGACCTTGAGCGGGATGTAGGTGCTCTGGCCGCCGTACATGCGTCGGCCAACGACGCGCTTGGCGAACTGCACCGGAATACGTCGCTGACCGAGCTCGACGCGCACGACCGCATAAAGAATCCCGATCGAGACTGCCACGAGAATGCCGAACACGATGAACTTCTTGCTCTGCAGAATCGAGTAGTAGCTGTAGGGCAGACCACTGACGACCGAAGCGAAAATCATCATCGACATGCCGTTGCCAATGCCACGCTGGCTGATCAGTTCGCCCAGCCACATGAGGAACGCGGTTCCTGCAACGAGTGTCGGGATGACGAGCAGCGCACGTGGCATGAACGGATCGAGCAGGACCACGTCGGGCGCCTGTGCCGCGGCACCGAAGAACGCCGATCCTCTGCCCTGGCCGAAGATGAAGGTGAGTCCTGCACCCTGGAGAACGGCGATGCCGATGGCGACGTAGCGCGTCCACTGTGTGATCTTGCGCTGACCGACGGCACCTTCTTGCTGCCATTCCTCGAGCTTGGGAATCACAACCGTCAGCACCTGCATGATGATGCTCGCGGTGATGTACGGCATGATGCCGAGGGCGAAGATCGAGAACGAACCGAATGCGCCGCCGGAGAACAGGTTCAAGAAACCCAGAGCTCCCTGCGACTTGGCCGCTTCGCTCAACTGCCGAACGGCTGCACCATCGACGCCCGGTGCGCGCAGCGCAGAGCCAAAGCGGTAGATGACGACCATTCCGACAGTGAAGAGGATCTTGTTGCGAAGGTCTGCGACCTTGAACAGGTTCTTCATGTTCGACAGCACTGAGGTGCTCCTTCTCGGCGGCGGATCAGGCCGACGCGATTATCGGTTGGTGAACTGGTTGCCCTTGGCGGGCGGGCGCACACCGCGGAAGGTGGGCGGAAGAATTGTGACACTGCCACCGGCTGCGGTGATGGCAGCCTCGGCAGCCTTCGACACCGCGTGGGCGCTGACCTTGACCGGACGCGTGATCTGGCCGCGGGCAAGCACCTTGATGGCACGACCCTTGCGGGCAACGCCACGGGCGACGAGCACCTCGGGGGTGATCTCGGTGTCGGTGAGGGCATTGATCGAGTCGAGGTTGATCGCGCTGTACTCGACGCGGAACGGGTTGTTGAAGCCCTTCAACTTCGGCACGCGCTGCTTGAGTGGCATTTGGCCACCTTCGAAACCACGCGCAACGGTGTTGCGGGCGTACTGGCCCTTGGTGCCACGGCCTGCGGTCTTGCCGCCCTTGCCGCCGATACCACGCCCGACGCGCTTGCGACGCTTGCCGGACCCGGGTGCTGGTGCGAGTTCATCGACGCGCATGTCAGCTCTCCTTCACTTCGATGAGATGCGGAACGCGCGCGATCATGCCGCGAATTTCGGGGCGGTCGGGCAGCGTGTTGGTGTCGCCGATCTTGTTCAGACCGAGCGCACGCAGCGTGCCGCGCGACTTCGGCTTGTTGCCGATCTTCGAACGTACGAGCGTGACGGTGATTGTTTTGTCAGCCATGACTAGTGGGCTCCTCCCGACTTCTTGCGCTCGTTGTACGCGCGCAACATGCCCTTCGGAACGAACTCTTCGGCGGGGAGACCGCGACGAGCGGCAACCACGTCGGGGCGCTGCAGCGACTGCAGGCCCTGAATGGTGGCGCGCGCAACGTTGATTGCATTCGCAGAACCAAGTGACTTGGCGAGAACGTCGTGGATGCCCGCTTCTTCGAGGATGATGCGCGCTGCGCCGCCGGCGATGACACCGGTACCGGGTGTCGCGGGCTTCAAGAGCACACGACCCGCACCGACTTCACCGACGACCGGGTGAGTGATGGTGGAACCCGCGAGAGCGACTTCGAACAGGTTCTTCTTCGCCTCTTCGGTTCCCTTCTGGATCGCCAAGGGAACTTCCTTTGCCTTGCCGTAGCCGAGGCCAACCTTGCCGTTGCCGTCACCGACCACCACGAGCGCGGTGAAGGAGAAACGACGTCCACCCTTCACCACCTTTGCCACGCGGTTGATGGTGATGACGCGCGATTCACGCAGGCCGCCGGGCTCACCGGCGAATGGTGCGTTTGCTGTGACGTTGCTCATCAGAACTCCAAACCTGCTTCACGGGCGGCTTCAGCCACCGCTGCGACTCGACCGTGGTAGAGGTAACCACCGCGGTCGTACACGACCTTGCTGATGCCGGCAGCCTTGGCGCGTTGTGCCACGACCTGACCGACCTTCGTCGCTGCTGCGACGGTCGAACCGCTTCCCGAACCACGCACCTCGGGCTCGGTCGTCGATGCGGACGCGATGGTGCGGCCTGCATCGTCGTCGATGAGCTGGACGGTGATGTGCTTGTTGCTGCGGTGAACGGCGAGACGCGGGCGGGCGGCGGTGCCGACAACCTTCTTGCGGACGCGACGGTGACGACGCAGGCGCGATTCGTGACGCTGTTGTGCGATTGATGCCATGTGTCGCTCTCCTTACTTCTTTCCTGCTTTGCCGGCCTTGCGGATGATGCGCTCGTCGAGATAACGCACACCCTTGCCCTTGTAGGGCTCGGGCTTGCGGATCGAACGAATGTTGGCGGCAACTTGGCCGACGACTTCCTTGTCGATGCCCTTCACGATGACGCGCGTGGGCTGGGGCACCTCGAAAGTGATGCCAGCGGGCGCATCGACCATGACGGGGTGCGAGAAACCAAGCGACAGACGCAGCTTGTCGGCACCTTGGGCCTCGGCGCGATAGCCGACGCCGACGATGTCGAGTTCCTTAACGAAACCAGCGGTGACGCCTTGCACCATGTTGGCGACGAGCGTGCGGGTCAGACCGTGCAGTGCACGATTGTCGCGTTCATCGTTGGGACGCTCGACCAACAGGGTCGACTCGTCTTGGCGCACGATGATTTCGCCCGGGATGGGGCGCGACAGCGCACCCTTCGGGCCCTTCACCGTGATTGCACCGTTGGCGATGGTGACGTCGACTCCGGACGGGAGTGCGATGGGGGATTTTCCAATGCGGGACATGTGTCGTTTCCTCCGGTCACCACACGAAGCAGAGAACTTCGCCGCCGACCTTGCGCTTGCGCGCTTCGCGGTCGGTCATGAGTCCCTGACTGGTGGACAGAACTGCAACGCCGAGGCCACCCTGAACGCGGGGAACCGACGAGGCATTGCGATACACGCGCAGACCGGGCGTCGACACGCGGGTGAGACCCGAGATCGTGCGATGGCGGTCGGCGGAGTACTTGAGCTTGATGGTGAGCACGTCGCCCGGGCCCTTGGTCGACGGGGCGATCGAGAAGTCCTCGATGTAACCCTCGGCCTTGAGAACTGTTGCGAGCGCACGCTTTTGCTTGGACGA
The DNA here is from genome assembly GCA_964556145.1 of uncultured Bifidobacterium sp. Taxonomy (GTDB): domain Bacteria; phylum Actinomycetota; class Acidimicrobiia; order Acidimicrobiales; family Ilumatobacteraceae; genus F1-20-MAGs119. The sequence continues at coordinate 4,970 of CAZKVD010000099.1, forward strand.
CGGCATCTTCACCTCATCGTGCATCGCCGTATTGGCGTTGCGGATGCGGGTGAGCATGTCGGCGATGGGATCGGTCATCATGTTGCTACCTCACCAACTCGCCTTGGTCACGCCCGGCACTTCGCCCTGATGCACCAGCTCTCGCAGGCACAAACGGCAGAGGCCGAACTTCCGGAACACCGCACGCGCACGGCCGCAGCGCTTGCAACGTGTGTACGCGCGGACCTTGTACTTGGGCTTGGCGTTCGCCTTGTTGATCAAAGATTTCTTTGCCATGTTTCTTGTGCCCTCTTACTTCTTGCCCTTGGAACCCGGGGCTCCGGGACCACGACGACGGACGACCTTCTTCGGCTTGGCGCCTGCGTCCTTGCCGCGCTTGAACGGGAAACCGAACGCATCGAGCAATGCCTTGCCCTCTTCGTCGGTGGTTGCGGTTGTGACGATGGTGATGTCCATGCCCTGGGGCGAATCGACCTTGTCGTATTCGATTTCGGGGAACATCGTCTGCTCGGAGAGACCGAACGTGTAGTTGCCACGACCATCCCACGACCATGCGGGGAGACCGCGGAAGTCACGGATGCGGGGAATTGCAACGGCAACGAGACGATCGAAGAACTCCCACATGCGATCGCCGCGCAGCGTGACCTTGCAGCCAATGGCCTGGTTCTCACGCAACTTGAACGATGCAATCGAAGTCTTCGACTTCGTCACGATCGGCTTTTGACCGGTGATCGCGGTGAGGTCGGCGACGGCGCTTTCCAACAGCGAAGGCTGCTGGGTCGCCTTGCCAACGCCCATGTTGACGACGATCTTGTCGAGCTTCGGAATCTGCATCACGTTCTGCACGCCGAGCTGGGTGCGCAACGCTTCACGGATTTCGGTTTCGTACTTCGTCTTCAGACGGGGTGTTGTGGTGGTGGACATCAGATCTCCTCACCACAACACCCCGTCTGAAGACGAAGTACGAAACCGAAATCC
>CAZKVD010000100.1:0-5946 GCA_964556145.1 uncultured Bifidobacterium sp.
GTATCGACGCCACCATCCCCTCGCCCACCGACTACGCCGACGCCACACAGCGTGACACCGTTGCCCGTGCACTCGACTACATGGGCCTCACCCCCGGCCAGAAGATTCGCGACATCACCGTCGACACGGTGTTCATCGGTTCGTGCACGAACTCGCGTATCGAAGACTTGCGTGCGGCTGCCGCCGTGATGAAGGGCCGCAAGGTGACGGCCAAGCGCGTCATGGTGGTACCCGGTTCGCACCGTGTGAAGGCACAGGCCATCGCCGAGGGTCTCGACAAGGTGTTCACCGCGGCTGGCGCCGATTGGCGTGAGCCGGGGTGCTCGATGTGCCTGGCAATGAACCCCGACAAGCTCGCCGTCGGTGAGCGTTCGGCATCCACTTCGAACCGCAACTTCGAAGGTCGTCAGGGCCGTGGTGGCCGCACCCACCTCGTGTCGCCCGAAGTAGCCGCAGCAACCGCAATCGTCGGACGTTTCGCCACGCCCGCTGACCTGAAGTGACAGGAGACAGACCATGAAAGCAGTACGCGTCATCTCGGGCACCGGACTCCCCCTCAAGCGGTCCGACGTCGACACCGACCAGATCATTCCGGCCGAATGGCTGAAGCGCGTCGAGCGCACCGGCTTCGAAGCCGGCCTCTTTTCCACGTGGCGTGACGACCGCAACTTCGTCATGAACGACGAGCGCTTCGCCGGTGCAACGGTTCTCGTCGCAGGCCCGTCCTTCGGCGTCGGTTCTTCACGCGAACACGCAGTGTGGGCCCTGCAGCAGTACGGGTTCGATGCAGTCATCGCGCCATCGTTCTCGGACATCTTCCGCAACAACTGCACAAAGAACGGCCTCGTCCCCGTGATTGTCGACGAAACCATCGTCGCCGAGATCTGGGAAGCAATCGAGTCCGACCCGAAGACCGAGATCGTCGTCGACATGGAGAATCTGAAGATCGAGGTTCCCGCAAAGGGAATCGTCGCGTCGTTCCCCATGGACGCGCCGACGCAGCATCGATTCCTGAACGGCCTTGACGACATCGGCATCACGCTGACTCACGCCGACGCCATCACGGCTTTCGAAGCCAAGCGCCCTGCTTATCTTCGCTGAACCATCAAACGACTGGCGGACTGTTACTTTCCAGTCATGAACAAGCGCTTCGTCGGAGTAGCCCTCATTTGCCTCTTGTTGACGTCGTGCGGCCAGCGTGAAACGGCTGCTTCCGTTCCCGCAGTGCGGACCAAGAACGCCGCATCCGACGCGGAACGTCCCCGCCTGCTTGCATACGAATGGACGAACTACGAGAAGTGTGGGCCTCTTGGTGCGATTTACCGGTCGTCACCCGTCATCGTTCCCCCACCGCAAGAATTCGACTCGACCGACGAAGACTTCGACCGCACCAGCCGAGGGTTTCTCGGCGAGTACTTCGATCGCCCGGTGTTGTGGCAGAACGGCCCCCGGCCCTTGAAGGTGGAAGCCGAGGCATCAACCGATGGAGTGAGTTGGGTTCCCGCCACCATGAAATGGGTGGCAATCGGCGAACGAGCCGCCACGGTGCGCTTGTTGCGCAACCACACCCGGATGCGCCTGGTCGTGACGGCTTCTTGCAAGTGGCGGAATTGAAATCTCAGTTCGGGGTGCCCGTCGTTCCGACCGGAACGTCTTTCGTCAGGGGCGATTCAAGACGTGGCCAGGGCCGAGAAACTCGATCAACTCGATGATGTTGCCTTCGGGATCGCGGCCGTAACAGGCCCGAAGCGACCCGACCGAGCCTGCCGGCGTGGGCGGGGCGTGGAACGTCATCCCCAAACCCTGCAGACGCACGTAGTCGGCATCGATGTCGGTCGTCTCGACACAGAAATGCGTGTATCCGTGATCGCTTGCGGGCCGGTTCGCGGGGTTCGTAGCACCAACCGGCGAGACGTACTCGAAGATTTCGATGTTGAAAGCACCGCAGCGCATGATCGCGGTCTTCGCTGCCGAATCCCGTAGGCCAACGATGCCGTCGATCATCGGATTGCCGGCCTCCCAGCCACCGCGAGACACGAGTTCGAAACCGAATGCCTCGCCGTACCAAGCCACGAGTGCATCGACATTGCGAGTCGAAATTGCGACGTGATTGATACCGGTGATCATGGAGTGGATCCTACGAAACCGTGAGCTATCCGATTCACGCCCGACGTCTGCGGCGGAACGAGACAAGGAAGGCTCCGAACACCAGCAGAAGAAGTCCGATGGCCAACGATCCGTCGATATTCGATCCTGTTGCAACCAGCCGCGCGGTGATTGCGATCGTCGCCTTGGCGCCGCGCTTGCTGGCCGGCGCGTACAGGGCCACGACGATGTCGCGTCCATCTGCGTCTGGCGCGGTCACCTTTTCCTCGACACAACCCTTGGCGTCGGCTTCGACCGTTCGTATCAAGTTGCCACCGACGTAGAGGCGCACCGATTCACCCGCAACGAACCCGCAACGGCGGACAACAAGTGGCGAACCGCTACGAACCGGATCCGAATCGACCAGATCGGGATCGGGGTCGAGTTGCTTGTCGATCGCGGGCGGCAGCCCCGAACCTGAGCCGATCGTGGTCGTCGTTGCGCCACCGCGTCCGCCAGCAATCGTCGTGGTCGCCCCGCCGCCACCGGTGGGTGACGTGGTCCTGGTCGACCCCCCACCTGCATCCGTGGTTGTGGTCGCACCACCAAGTGTCGTTGTAGTGGACGCAGCGGACACGACGCCCGTCGTCGTAGTCGTCGGATCGGTTGTTGTGGTTGGTGCGGCGGTGGTGGTCGTAGAACTTGGGTCATTCAGCGTCACCTGAGCCGCATTGACGTTCAGCGTTGGGCCAGTGTTGGTTGCCGAGTCGGTGACGCCACCCGAGACCATCTGGGCGATCAAGGTCCCGGTTGACGCACACTGCACAACGACGTCATACGCGCGGTTCGGTGTCACCTGCGACTCTTGGAAGACGCAACCCGACGCGGTGCCGTCGTTGCGCAAGTCGGTGGCGTCGAATCCGGTCACTGCTTCATCGAACGTGAGGCGGAAGTAGACGTTCTCGTCGAAGGTGCCCGTGGCAGTCGGGCGGCGAGCCGCACCGATTGTCGGTGCTCCCCACGACGGCGTTGGTGCAGTTGCGTCGATCGTCGCCGATACTGCTGCCGACACCGGACCGTCACCCGCCACGTTCGTGGCGTAGACCGTGAACGAATACGTCCCGTTGCCGATCAGGCTGGCGATGGTGCATGACAATGCTGCGGTGGGCGCACACATGTCCCCCGATGCGGTTTGAACCGTGTAGTTCGTGATCGCCGCGCCGTACGGAGCGGCGGCCGTCCACGTGATCGTGGCAGTCGATGAGGTCGTTGTGATGCCCGAAATGGCGGGCGCACCGGGCAAGCCGTAGGGCGTCACCGTGACCGAGCTCGAAGCCAGACCGTAGATGTAGTCGCTGGCCGAATACGTCGCCGCAAGCGTCAATGCGTAGGTGCCACCGGCAACGAGCGACGAACCGTCGTCCCAACCGGACACGGTGATCGCGGTCTTCGGGGCCACACAGGTGGCTGATGTTGCCGTATCGGTTGCTGCGAACTCTTTCTGCACCGGAGCCGCGTTGTAGACCGCGCTGATCTTGTACGACGTGATGGCGCCGGACGGCGGAGTCCAGCACAGCTCGAACGACTCGAAACCCGCCGTGGCGACCACGTTTGTCGGAGCATCAGGCTGACCCGAGACAACGACCGAGTCGCTGGATGGTGGCCCACTTCCGGCAGAAGTCACGGCAGTGACCGTGACCGTGTATTCGACGTCGCTCGGGATGGCAACCAATGTGTCGGGGCTCTCGGCCGTGTACACCTGCGTGATCGTGCACGACCTTCCGGTGGTGCACGACGTTGCGCCGGATGGATTCGACGAGCCGTTGTAGACGAACGTCGTCGACACCCCGTCGGGATCGGTGACAACGATGTCGTACGACGTGATGACCGCCCCGCCGGTATCGGACGGAGCGTCCCATGTGACGACGATCGATCCGGGGCGTGCGCGCACGTTCTGCGGGGCGCCCGGCTGTGTGGCGGGCACGACCGTTGCGGTGCCTGCCACAGATGTTCCTGCAGCATTCACGGCGACCACCGACACCGTGTAACTCGTGCCGTTGGTGAGTCCGGTGATGGAGCCCGGGGATTCACTCATTTGCAGTTCGGCCGGCGTCGACCACGCCCCGCCCGATGTTGGCCGGTACGTGAGTTCGTAGCGAATGACATCCGAACCGTTGAGCGAGGTCGGGGCCGTGATTCCCACCGACGCGGCCGAGTCCTGCGACGTTGCGTCGACGCCCGGCGCCGTCGTGATTCCGATCGGCGTCGCCGACACCGCCGTGCTTGTCAAGCCCCACGCAGTGCTCGACGTACCCGCCTCGACGACGAAGTCGTACTCGGTTCCGTTCGTGAGACCCGTGACCGTCGCGGCACACGACGTACCGGCGCACGCGGTGCCCGTCGCGATCGCGCTGCCGGCGGTGTACGCCGCGGGCGAGATGCGGTACTTGACCCGGTAATGCGTGACGGTGATGCCCGTTTGATCGGCAACTTGCGTCCACGTGACGCGCACCTGTGTACCGCTCGGCTGGTTGAACGCCGTTGCTGCGACGTTCGTCGGGGCAGCGGGTCGACCCACGATGACATCGACACGCGATGATTCGACTCCGAGATACTGGGAACCGGCCGCATCCTGTGACGCGGTGACGGTGACGTCGTACGCCGTGCCGTTTGTCAGACCCGAAACCGTCGTCGTCATCGACGATGCGAGTCCGCTGTTGACGACCGAACTGCTGAGCACCGTGCCGCCGCCGTCGGCGTACACCTTGACGATGTACGAAGCGATTTCGGCTCCACCATTCGATGCGGGGGCATCCCACGACACGCGAACAGCTCCGCCAAGCCCAAGGGCAGCAACGTTCAACGGCGCAGTCGGACGTCCGGGGATGACACCGCCCGACGTTGCGGTTGGGCCGTAGCCCTGCGCATTGCGGGCACGCACCGTCACGACGTACGACGTGTCGATGACCAATCCATGCCCGCTGACGGTCAAGTCGACGCTGTAGGGCGACGCGCCAACCGGCACCGTCACGGTTGCCGCACTACCCGACGTGGGCGTGGCAACGACCTCGTAATCCAGAATCGGCAGGCCCGCCAAGTCGGCCGGCGTCTCGAATGCGACACGCAGACCGTTGATGCGTGGCGTCACGGTCAAATTCTGCGGCACGCTGGGAACGCCGACGGGGGTTGCTGTCGCAGCGTTGCTGGCCGCACTCTCCCCTGCCTCGTTCACCGCGTAGACACGAAGCGTGTGTTCTTGGCCGTTCAGCACGCTCAGTGTCGGCGCCGACATCACGAGCGACGTTGCCCCACGGCCCGCACCGGCACGGAAGACAACCGAACCTCCGCGTGACACTTCGACGATGTAGCCCTGCAGATCGCGCGGTGTGGCCGGTGGCGACCAGAACGCGCGGATTTGGCTCGCCGCCGGTGAATCTGCGGTGACCGACAGCGGAGCGCTGGGCACCTGCGGCGATGTCACGGTGCGGAAGGCAGCACCCCAGTATCCGCTGGCGACGACTTTGTCGGCGTTGATGAGCGATGCGGAATCGGAGGTTTGCACAACAACCGGGGTGTCACTGGATTTGTTTGCACCCGACGACGCCGCGGGTCGATCGGTTCGGCCCAGTTGTCCGAATTGGTTCGAACCCCACGCCATCACCGTTCCCGTGGTTGTGATTCCCACGGCCGTCGCAACCGATGCAGTGGTGTGATAGCCGTACGTGTCGACCTGGCTGAAACGTTGACCCACGGCGATGTTCGTCGGCGACAGCACGCTGCCCGACGCGGCACCCGCGAGGACTCCGTTCAGGTTCGACCCCCACCCGACGAGCGTGCCGTCGGTTGCACGAACGATCGTGT
>CAZKVD010000101.1:0-5871 GCA_964556145.1 uncultured Bifidobacterium sp.
CTGCTCTTTTTCCTGTCGTGGGAACTCACGATCATTGCCCTGTTGGTGATGCCCTACATCTGGTTTGCAACGATGAAGTTCCAGCGCGACTCGAACAAGGCATACCTCGCCGTGCGCGAACGCGTCGGAGCGAACCTCTCGACACTTCAAGAGAGCATTGCCGCAGTGCGTGTGATCCAGGCCTACTCACGCGAGGAAGAGCAGATTCGCCGCTTTCGGGCATCGAACCAGGCGCTCTACCGCAGCCACATGAAGAGCGTGAAGGTGAGCACTTGGTACTTCGGGCTCATCGAGTTCTCCGGCGTGCTCGCGTCGGCCCTGATCGTCGGCGTGGGCGGATGGTTGGTCCATCGAGGATCGGTGTCGGTCGGCACCGTCGTTGCATTCGTCCTGCTGTTGTCGAACCTCTTCGACCCCGTCCAGCAATTGTCGCAGTTGTACAACACGATGCAGTCCGCGGGTGCCGCTCTGAAGAAACTGTTCGGCATTCTCGACACCCAGCCCGAGATCGACGAACGCGCGGGTGCAGTCGACCTACCGGGGCGCGGCGATCTGTGCGTCGACAACGTCACCTTCACCTACCACGGTGGGTCGCAGCCGGCGGTTGATTCGGCCTCGATCACGCTGCCCGCGGGTACCCGTCTTGCGTTGGTGGGTCCCACGGGGGCGGGCAAGTCGACGTTGGCAAAGTTGATGGCGCGTCTCTACGACCCCACCCAGGGTTCGATCAGCTTCGGCGGGGTCGACCTGCGCGATGCCTCGATGGACTCGCTGCGTCAGCGCATCGTCGTTGTGCCGCAAGAGGGGTTTCTGTTCAACGGCACGATCCGCGACAACCTGCGCATCGCCAAGCCCGAAGCCAGCGAAGACGAGATCGTTGCCGCACTGCGGGCGCTCGGTGTCTTCGATCGTTTCGCCGAACTACCCGACGGCCTCGACACCGAGGTGCGCGAGCGCGGCTCGCGTTTTTCCGCAGGTGAACGTCAGTTGGTTTCGCTGGCACGCGCGGCGCTCGTCGACCCGGCTGTGTTGGTTCTCGACGAGGCGACGTCGAACCTCGACCCCGGAACCGAAAAGGACGTCGAAGCGGCGCTCGATGCGTTGATGCGTGGTCGCTCGGTGATCGTGGTCGCGCACCGGCTGACCACCGTGCAGCGCGCCGATCGCATTGCAGTTGTCGACCACGCACGGATCGCCGAACAGGGCACCCACGGCGAACTGATGTCGTTGAACGGCTCGTATGCGCGGTTGGTCAACGCCTGGAATTCCGCACAGCCGATGCGCGGGTAGTACCCGTCTACGGGCGGGTCAGCCAGTGCGTGCGCGCCTCGGCATAGCGCTCGCGAACGTGGGGCGTGGCGGGCGAATCGAATTCGAGGAGAGCGCCGTCGAGGGGCCAAGCGGGAAAGTCACCGGTCAGGGCCCACGCCGCTTGTCGGGCCGCGCCATCGGCAACGTATTCACCCACGGGGGGTACCACCACCGGTACGCCGAAGACGGCCGGGGCAATCGCACGGATCGCCGGTGATGCAGCCGCACCGCCGACCAAACGAACACGATCGATCCGTGCACCCTGGGCGGCAAGGGCATCGAGTGCATCGGCAAGACCGCACAGCACGCCTTCGACCGCGGCGCGGGCGACGTGTGCGGGAGTCGCATTGTCGAGCGTCAGTCCCAACATTCCGCCCGTCGAGTCGGGCAGGTTCGGGGTTCTCTCGCCGGAAAGATACGGAACAACGACGAGGCCGTCCGCGCCGGCAGGTGCCGACATGGCAAGCGCCGCAAGCTCGTCGTGGTCGACACGAAGAAGCGAGCATGCGGCATCGAGGACGCGCGCGGCATTCAACGTGCAGACGAGCGGAAGGAAAGCGCCCGTGGCATCGGCGAAGCCGGCGACCGATCCGGAGGTATCACGTGCGCACACTTCGCTTCGAACGAATGCGGTGCCCGAAGTGCCGAGTGACACCACGACGTCGTTGCGTGAGTCGACCCCGATCGCGGCCGCGGCATTGTCGCCGGCGCCCGCACCAACCATGCGTGAACCCCATGCAATCGACTCGGCGGGCCCGAGCACGCGTGGCACGTTCACGTCGTGGCCGAGTGCGCGGGTGAGAAGGTCGCGGCGGTATCCGTTGCTCACCGAGTCGAAGTAGCCGGTACCCGATGCATCGGAACGGTCGGTGATGATCCCGTCGAGGTCGTTCGACCCGCGCAGACGCCACGTCAACCAGTCGTGGGGTAGGCACACGGCCGCGATGCGCCGTGCGCTGTCGGGCTCGTTTTCGGCGATCCAGCGCAGCTTGGTGACGGTGAACGATGCGACCGGAACCGAACCCGTTGCATCGACCCACGCCTGCTCGCCCAGTTCGTTGACAAGATCAGCCGCGGCCTGCGCGGATCGCGTGTCGTTCCACAGCAGCGCCGGACGTACGACGCTGCCCGTTTCGTCGAGGCACACCGCGCCGTGTTGCTGGCCACCGATCGAGATGGCGGCGACATCGTCGATGCCGCCCGCAGCCGTGATTGCCGAGTGAAGTGCCGACTCCCAGTGCGCGGGGTCGACCTCGGTGCCGTCGGGGTGCGGCGCAGAACCGTGCCGAACCAGTGTTCCGGTTTCGAGGTCGCGGATGACGACCTTGCAGGACTGAGTGGAGGAGTCGACTCCTGCCACAAGAGTCATGTCAGCGTGCACCCATCAGGTGTTCAACCGCAAGCTGGTGCAGGTGGACGAAGCCGTAACCCTTGGTGCCCGCGGCATCGACATCGAAGTTTGCGATCGATTCGTCGGCAAGCACGTTCGACCAGGTTTCCCCGGCGCTGAGTGTTGGCTTCGACAACTCATCGACACGTGCTGCTTCGAGCGCTGCCTGAACCTCGGGGTCGGCCCGGAACGCGGCGGCGCGCTCTTTCAACAGCAGGTACATGCGCATGTTTGCAGCGGCCGATTTCCACACACCGTCCATGTCTTCGGTGCGCGACGGCTTGTAGTCGAAGTGACGCGGGCCGTCGTAGGCGCGAGCACCTGCGACGCCGCCGAACTCGAGAAGATCGACGAGGCTGAACGCATTGATGAGGTCGCCGTGGCCGAAGACGAGGTCTTGGTCGTACTTGATCCCGCGTTGGCCGTTCAGGTCGATGTGGAACAACTTCCCCTGCCACAACGCTTGGGCGATGCTCGACGTGAAGTTGAGACCGGCCATTTGTTCGTGGCCGACCTCGGGATTCAGCCCGACGAGGTGCGAATGCTCGAGCTTCTCGATGAAGGCCACCGCATGGCCGATCGTCGGAAGAAGAATGTCGCCGCGGGGCTCGTTCGGCTTGGGTTCGATGGCAAATCGCAGGTCGTATCCGCGCTCGACAACGAACGATGTGAGGGTGTTCATTGCCTCGGCGTAGCGGTCGAGGGCGGCTCGAACGTCCTTGGCATGGTCGTACTCGGCGCCTTCGCGCCCGCCCCACAACACGAACGTGCGTGCACCCAGGTCGGCGGCAAGTTCGATGTTGCGAAGAACCTTGCGCAGGGCATAGCGACGCACGTCGCGGTTGTTGCTGGTGAATCCGCCGTCCTTGAACACCGGATGCGAGAACAGATTCGTGGTGATCATCGGAACGCAGATGCCCGTTGCGGCAAGACGTTCCTTGAAGCGGCCGACGATCGCATCGCGCTCGGTGGCACCCGCACCGAAAGGCACCAGGTCGTCGTCGTGGAAGGTGATGCCCCACGCACCGACTTCGGCCAGCTTGTCGACGGCATGCATCGGGTCGAGGGGTGGTCGCGTTGCTTCGCCGAAGGGATCGCGGGCCTGCCAGCCCACTGTCCACATTCCGAACGAAAACTTGTCGGCGGGTGTCGGTTTGGTTTGCGTCGTCACGGGGACAACGGTATCCGTCGGAAGACGGTCAACCCCCGTGGAGGGTGGCCAGAACGTCGTCCATGAACGATGCAATCGCGTGGCTGTCGGCGTGCGACATTCGGGGGCTGTTGGTGACCCCATCGGCAATGCAGCGATGAACCTCGACCACCTGATGATGCAGCCCGGGTTCCCCGCACCGCAGTTTTTCCGTTCCCGCAGCGGTTCGGATGTCGGCCACGGGTGACGAGTGGGACGGGGAATGGATCTCGATCGTCGCGGCGTCGCAGGTGATCGTCGATTTCTTCGGTCCGTCGAAAGTTGAACCACACGTGAGGTGTGCAGCGCCGCCGTCGGCGTACGAGAAATTCAATTCGACCGTTTCGTCGACACCCGTCGCACCGATTGTTCCTGTGGCGGTCCACGACGCGGGTTTTCCGAGCCACCACCAGGCGAGTGAAATCGGGTAGATCCCGACGTCGAGCAGGGAGCCACCGCCCTTTGACGGGTCGAACAAGCGATGCGAAGCATCGACCGGAATCGAGAAGCTGAAGTCGCTGTCGATTGACAGAACCTTGCCGAATTCACCCGCATCGAGGCGGCGTTTCAATTCGACGTGCAGCGGGTTGAACCTGGTCCACATGGCTTCCATGAGGAACCGATTTGTTTCGCGCGACACCGTGATCATCTCGGTGACTTCGGTGGCGTTCATCGCCAACGGCTTTTCCACGAGCACGTGCTTGCCGGCACGCATTGCGGTGATTGCATGTTCGCGGTGCACCGGATGAATGCCGGCGACGTAGACGACATCGACGTTCGGATCGGCAACGAGCGCATCGATCGAACCGTGTGCACGCGGGATTCCCCGCACGGAGGCGAAAGATGCTGCACCGTCGAGCGTGCGGCTACCGACCGCCACGACATCGGCGTCGGGAATCTTGGCGATGTCCCGTACGAAGTCGGATGCGATGCGACCGGTTCCGGCGATTCCCCAGCGAGTGCCCATGAAGGAGTGAAACTAGTACCGACGGTCGAAGCCGCGCGTGTTGATCATTGCCACGTCCGCGGAGTAGTCGTCATGCGGTGCGATGCCGTGGCCCTCGACGATGCGGTTGTACAGGTTGAAGGCCGCGCACACTGCGATGGCATCCTTCAATTCATCCTCGGAGAAGCCGGCAGCATGAACGGCCAACTTGTCGTTGTTCGAGATGCTGGCCGGCGCCTGGGTGAGTTTCTTCACGTATGCGAGCAACGCCGCAAGGCGGTGGCCGTCGGTGGCGCCGGAGGTGACCATCTCCAGGTCGGCCTCGCTTGCGCCGAGGGACTCGGCGAACGCCGTGTGCGATCCTCGGCAGTAGTCGCAGCCATTCAACTTGCTGGTGTACGCGGCGATCACTTCACGATCTGCGGCCGAAAGATGCGAGGGTTCGCGGAGAATCTCCTGCGCGTGGGCCAGCAACATCATGTATTTCGTCGGCCGCTCGCGGAACACGGTGCCGATGCCGGAGGTTGGGTCGGAGAAACCCTCGAAGAGTGGTCTGTCGTGCAAAGCCATGGATGTAGTGAACACCATGCGAGGGTGAACAGTATTTAGTTGTCGGTGATGACCGGCTCGTGTGGAAGTGACCGCCGAGAAACTTCGGAAAAACGGGATTTGAAACCTCTGGTAAGGTTGCGCGTGCCGATTACGGCATCAAACCACCACCAAAAGGGGAGAAATCAATGCGCGTGAGGAAACTTGGCGTGCTCCTGGCTGCGAGCGCACTCGTGCTTGCAGCTTGCGGAGACGACAGCAGTTCGTCCTCTGACGAAACCACGGCGGCTGCCGAAGAGACAGCCACCGCCGACACCACCGCAACGGCCGATACGACCGCTGCAGCGGAAGGCGATGCCGCAGGCGGTTGCACCGTCGGCGTTTCGTGGAACAACTACCAGGAAGAGCGTTGGGCAAAGTGGGACGAGCCCGCAATCAAGGCAGCCATCGAAGCTGCCGGCGGCACCTACATCTCGAACGACGCGA
>CAZKVD010000102.1:0-5843 GCA_964556145.1 uncultured Bifidobacterium sp.
TGACGCGGAATCCCATTTCCTCGGTGGTGTCGATGACAACGGGTACGCCACCGGCCAGCGTGATGGCTTCGGGGTACGTGGTCCAATACGGCGCGGGACAGATCACTTCGTCACCCGGGTCACAAAGTGCAGCGAAGGCGACGAACACGGCGTGCTTGCCGCCGTTGGTAACGAGAACCTGGCTGGCTTTGCAGTCGAATCCGCTGTCGCGCTTGGTCTTGACCGCGATTGCCTCGCGCAGCTCGGGAAGACCCGCAGCCGGCGTGTAGCGATGGTTCTTCACGTCGTGGCACGCCTTTGCGGCGGCCTCGACGATGTGGGCGGGCGTCGGAAAGTCGGGTTCACCCGCGCCGAAACCGATGACGTTCTCCCCTTTTGCCTTCAGTGCCTTTGCCTTGGCGTCGACGGCCAGGGTTGCGGACTCTGCGATGGCGGCGAGGCGGGCCGAAACCCGCGCTTTTGCTGGGGAGCTCATGGGTGAAATGATGTCACGGTGAACGCGAAAACCCCCCAAGAAATTCGCATCCCGTCCGAACTTTTGCCCCGCGATGGCCGCTTTGGCTGTGGCCCGTCCAAGGTCCGGCCCGAACAGCTGGCCGCATTGTCGGGCCGCGGCGCGGCACTGATGGGCACCTCGCACCGCCAGGCGCCGGTGAAGAACCTCGTTGGTGCGGTGCGCTCGGGGCTGTCGCAGTTGTTCGGCCTTCCCGAAGGCTGGGAAATCGTGCTCGGCAACGGCGGATCGACGGTGTTCTGGGACGTTGCCACTTTCGGCCTGATCGAGTCGCGCAGCGAACACCTGGTCTTCGGCGAGTTCTCGTCGAAGTTTGCCGAGGCCGCTGCAGCCGCCCCGCACCTCGGTGACCCCGTCGTGGTGTCAACCGACCCCGGTACTCATCCGGCGGCTTCTCCGGCGGACGTCGACGTGTACGCCTTCACCCACAACGAAACCTCGACCGGTGTCGCAATGCAGCTGACCCGACCCTCGTTTGCAGGCGATGCGTTGGTTGTGGTCGATGCGACGTCGGCCGCGGGCGGATTGTTGTGGAACCAGGCCGACGTCGACGTGTACTACTTCGCGCCACAAAAGTGTTTCGCCTCCGACGGCGGACTGTGGATTGCAGCGTGTTCACCGCGCGCCGTCGAACGCGTGAAGAAGATCGCTGCGTCGAAGCGCTGGTGCCCCGCGTCGCTCGACCTCAAGATCGCGCTCGACAACAGCGTCGCCAACCAGACGTACAACACTCCCGCGCTCGGAACACTGATTCTCCTCGACGAACAAGTGCGCTGGATGCTCGACAACGGCGGACTGTCGTGGTGTGCCGCGCGCTCGAAGGAGTCCTCGGACCACCTCTATTCGTGGGCCGACTCGCGTTCGTGGGCCTCGCCGTTCGTTGCCAACCCGGCACACCGTTCGGCAGTTGTCGGCACCATCGACCTCGAAGGCGTCGACGCAGGCGACATCAACGCAGCCCTGCGGGCAAACGGCGTCGTCGACACCGATTCCTACCGCAAACTGGGTCGAAACCAGTTGCGGGTGGGCATGTTTCCCGCAATCGACCCCGACGACGTGCGTCAGTTGACCCGATGCATCGATTTCGTGGTCGAACGCTTGGGTGCGTGAAAACGCTGGTTGAATTCGGGGTGTGAAGTCGAGCGACGTTCTCACCGCCAGTTGGGACGACATCGCTCCGTTGCGTGACCCGGTCTTTCTCATCGCGCTGCGCGGATGGTTCGACGTGTCGGGTGCCGCATCACAGGCAATCGAATGGTGCGTGCGCGACCGCGTCGTCACGATTGTCGGCAGCATCGATCCCGATCCGTTCTTTGACTTCACGCAGGAGCGTCCCGAGGTGTATCTCGACGAAGACGACGAGCGCCAGATTCGCTGGCCCGAGAACGACATCTACATCGCGCGATTCCCCGAGGGCAACCGCGATCTCGTTCTGCTCGCCGGCGTCGAGCCGCACATTCATTGGTCGACGTTCATCGATGCACTCGTCGATGTTGCACAAGGTCTCAAGTGTTCGGCCGTCGTCACGCTGGGTGCACTCGCCGACCAGGTACCGCACACGCGCCTGCCACCGGTGGTCGGCAGCACGACCAATCCCGATCTTGCGCGGCGGCTCGGCCTGCAACAACCCCAGTACCAGGGCCCCACTGGGGTCATCGGTGTGATGCAAGAGCGCTTCGATCGCACCGGGCTTCCCTCGGTGTCACTACGCGTCGGGGTTCCCCACTATCTCACCAATGCACAGCACCCACGTTCGACGGCTGCATTGCTGCGGCATCTCGAACACGTTCTCGGCGTGCCGACGGGCCATGCCAACATCGACGGCGAAGTTCGCCGCTGGGCGGTGTTGCACGAAGAGGCCGTCGAAGACGATGCACAGGCGCTCGCCTACGTACGCATGCTCGAGCAACAGTTCGATCGTCGCTCCGAGGCGTCGATGCCGAGCGGCGAAGATCTCGCGGCCGAATTCGAAAAGTTCCTCCGCGACCAAAACCCCGAGTAAGGGTTCTCGGTGTGTAATTACCCGAAAAACGGGTAATTACACACCGAGAACCCTTCAGTTGAGGGGGAAGGCGGTGTAGTCGGGGTAGCGGTTGACCCACGCGACACCGGCATCACCCATTGCGAATGCCGCGGTGGCAAACGCATCGGCCCACATCAGGTGCGGTCCGATGACGGTGATCGATGCGAGCCGCTTGACCCACGACCCGTCACGGCCATCCCACAAGTGTTCGCCGCGGGCACCGGTTCCCGACGTGGCCACCGCATAGTTCTCGGGAATGTCGAACCATGCCGCAACCACTGTGCGATCCGCGGGGTCGACCACTCCGATGCGCCACTGCTCCCCCGACGCCTGGCGGCCCGAAGTTTGTATGTCGCCACCGACGTTCAGGTACCACGACGACAACCCGTGCGCACTGAGAATCCGCCCCGCACGCTGCGCCGCCCAACCCTTCACGAATCCGGCGGGGTCGAGACTTCCATCGGGCCGGCGCGCACGGAACGCACCGTCAGACTCGTGTTCCAGCCACGTGCAAGCGTCCATGACCTCGACAACGTCGGCCGACGCGTCGAGAAGGTGTATCTCGCCACGATTGATGCGAGACACCTCGCTGTCGGGCCGGAACGTCGAGAAGCGCTGTTCGATGTCGACCAACAGCCCGAGAGCTTCTTGCCATGCGGCCTCGACGACGCGCACGTCGTCTGCGTCGTCGACGTGGAGGCTCGCGAAGGTACCCATGACCTTCGAGGTCAACTTGCGGCGTTCGAGAACGGCGTTCATGAACGTGAATCAACGACTGCCTGCAGGGCTGCCGTGTAGGCCTCCCACGAATCGGTCGCGCCGGACATGGCGGAGATTTGCGCACTGTTCGCGGCCACGGCCTCTTGGTTGTACACGGGTAACGCGCGCTGGTTGATGGAAATCGACTTGCTCTTGTCGTTTGGGTACTGCAACACCTGAACGTCACAGATGACGTTGGCCTTGGTGAAATGCACCTGCAACTGAATTCCACCCCATCGGAACAGCGCCGTGGGGCTGGTGACGAGATCTCCGTCGCATGCACCTGCCGCCTCGACCGTGGGCGCCTGCGTCGGTGGTGTCACGACAGAAGTTGCAGGGGACGGCGCCAGCGTCGTGGCGACTTCAGGTACGGGGGCGATAGCGGTCTCGGTGGGCAACGTTGTTTGCGGCGCG
This sequence comes from uncultured Bifidobacterium sp., assembly GCA_964556145.1. GTDB lineage: Bacteria > Actinomycetota > Acidimicrobiia > Acidimicrobiales > Ilumatobacteraceae > F1-20-MAGs119. The sequence goes on from CAZKVD010000102.1 coordinate 3,711, forward strand.
ACAGCCGAAGTATCGGCGGCCGCGGCTGACTCCACCCCTCCATCGACACCCAACGACACCGAATTCGTTCCCGTTGGATTGTCGAGCATCGATACAAAACCGACACCCGCGGCAGTGAGCACCGCTGCGGGCGCAACCTGACGGATCAGAGAGGGCTTCTTGTTCTCGGTCATGGCTACCACCACGCCCTTTCTGCATGAATCCGTTCGGCGGGAACGCCCGCCTTGCGCGCGCCGCGCTGGACGGCCTTGATCATCGATTCCGGACCTGCGACCACAACGACCCGCTCCGCAAGATCGGGGATCGTCTTCAACAACACGTCGGCAGCGAACGGGTCGGGAACCTTCAACGTGCTGCGTGCACCAACGAGAATGTGCAGCCGCCCACCGTGTGCAGCTGCAAGACGTTCCAACTCGTCGGCATGCGCAACTTCGGCGTGAGCGTGAGCACGATAGAGAACCACCGGCTGGCTGGACGGTGACAACTGCTCGAGGAACGACACGATGGGTCCGATTCCCACTCCACCGGCAACCAGCAACACCCTGTCATCGCCCACGAGATCGGGAGTGCACACTCCGTACGGACCTTCGATCGCGACGCGGGTCCCTTCAGTGATTCGGGTGAATGCACGACTTGCATCGCCTCGATCCTTGATGGTGAAACGCAGGCCCGATGTCGTGGGTTCGGCCGACAACGAGAACGGATTGTTCGACCACCAGCGGCCGGGCGACAGTTCACGCAAGAAGTAGAACTGACCCGAGGCCGCCCGGTGGCGACGAAGATTCGACCCGCCCAGCGTCAGGCTGACCACACCACTGGCCTCGTGGTGAACCGACTCGACGCGCAATGGCGACAGCAACGAACGCAGCAACGTTCCCCACCGACCCCAAGCGATCCACGCGGCCACGCCGACGTGCAACGCGATCCAGAACCAGCGCGCGAGTGTGTCGTTCATGAAGTCGGTGCCGAGAACGATTTGATGCGAGAAGGAGAATGCAAGGCCGACGTACGACAGCAAATGGATGAACCACCACGTTTCGTACGTCAAGCGTTCCCGGAAGAACTTGAGCGACGTCACCGTGACGATGAGCACCAACACGGTTCCGATCGAGGTCAGCGCCATGTACGGTTCGCGACCGGTGAGATCCTTGATTGCTGTCACCACACCGCTGGGATCAGCCCAGGCCTCGACACTGGTGACGATGTGGGCGACGAGCAGGATCGCCATCGCCTCTCCCAATAGTCGGTGCCAGTTGAACAAGCGATCGAGGCCGTAGCGGCGCTCGAGCTTGGGTGTTCGGGTGACGAGAATGAGACCAAGGATTCCGGCCTCGGATGCAAAGAGGCCGGTGAGTGAAGCGAGTGATGTGAAGACATCGGTGGCCGAACCACCGAGTGACGACACTCCGCCGTGACGAGCCCAAAGGCCCACCACCACCAGAGTGAGAGCGCCGATGACGGCTCCCACATCGGAGTCGAGAACCCTGCTCGCCGCGGGGGGAAGCAGCGGCCGGTTCGCGACAACCGAACTGGTGATGATGGGCCTGGACATGTCAGGGGAAGGGTATGTCGTCTACTTCACTCGAACCGTGGAACGGCTCGGCAGAGTTGATCAGGCGTTCGCGCCCGAGGGTTGAACCTGAACGCTGCCCTGCAAGGTCGGAGCGGAGCCGCCCTGGGCGCCGGGCTCGCCGTCCATGTCACCGTCGTGACCCGGGCGGTGACCGCCACGCGGACCGTGGCCACCCATGCCGTGACCACCCTTGCCGCCCATCTCACCGGGCACACCGGCCGGCTTCACACCGTTCACGATGTCATCGAGGCGAGTCTTGAACTCGGCGATCTTCGCATCGACCTCGGCCTGCGTGTGCTCACCCGAGGCAACCTCGGCCTGTTCCTTCGCCGTGAAGTCCTCGAGGATCGCAGCCTTCACCTTGTCGATGTCGACGTTCTTGGCCTTGGCAACATCGGCCAGCGACTTGCCCGACTGCAATTCGGTCTTCAGCTCGTCGGCAGTCAGACCAAGAACCTTGGCGACTGCATCGGATGCGATCACAGTGCCACGCAGACCGTGACCGCCCTTGCCGCCCATCTCACCGGGCACACCGGCCGGCTTCACACCGTTCACGATGT
>CAZKVD010000103.1:0-720 GCA_964556145.1 uncultured Bifidobacterium sp.
GATGGACGCGGTTGCGCTCGCCGCCCGACAGGTCACCGATGCGCTTCTGCTGGTCGCTGCCCTTGAAGTTGAAACTTGCGACGTACGCGCGGCCGTGCACTTCGATGCCGCCGACCTTCATGTGCTCGACGCCGCCGGTGATCTCTTCGTAGACGGTTGCTTTCGGGTCGAGGTCGTCACGGTTCTGGTCGACGTAGCTCAACTGCACGGTGTCGCCGATGGAAACGGTTCCCGCATCGGGGGCCTCGAGTCCGGCGAGCATGCGGAAGAGCGTGGTCTTGCCGGCGCCGTTCGGGCCGATGATGCCGACGATGCCGGCGGGAGGCAGCGAGAACGACAGGTTGTCGATGAGCAGACGATCGCCGTAACCCTTCGACAGTCCGTCGACCTTGATGACGGTGTCACCAAGACGCGGTCCGGCGGGGATGGCGATTTCCAAACGGTCGGGTCCACGCTCGGCGGCCTCGGCCTCGGCATGCAACTTCTCGTATGCGGCGAGACGTGCCTTGCCCTTTGCCTGGCGGGCCTTGGGCGACATGCGCACCCACTCGAGTTCGCGCTGCAGCGTGCGGGCACGTGCATCGTTCGACTTCTCTTCCTGTGCGAGGCGTGCCTGCTTCTGCTCGAGCCAGCTGGTGTAGTTGCCCTCGAACGGGTAACCGCGGCCGCGGTCGAGCTCGAGAATCCACTTGGCGACATTGTCGAGGAAGTAGCGGTCGT
>CAZKVD010000103.1:752-5798 GCA_964556145.1 uncultured Bifidobacterium sp.
GAACGCTCTCGCCGTCGGGGTGGTCGGTGGGTTCGCCCAGCAGCAACAGGTCGGGACGGCTGAGAAGAAGCCGGCACGGCGCCACGCGACGACGCTCGCCGCCCGACAACTTGGTGACGTCGGCGTCATTCGGGGGACAGCGCAAGGCGTCCATTGCAATCTCGACGTTGCGGTCGAGGCTCCACGCATCGGCGGCCGCAATTTTGTCCTCGAGTTCGGCCTGCAGGGCGCCGACCTTGTCGTAGTCGGCATCGGGGTCGCCCCACATGGCCATGACTTCTTCGTAGCGGGCCAGCAGGTCGCGCACCGGTGCGACGCCATCCATCACGTTGCCGAGAACGTCCTTGGCGGGGTCGAGGTGGGGTTCTTGTTCGAGCAGGCCGACGCTGAAACCGGGGGTGAGGCGAGCCTCGCCCGAGTACCCGTCGTCGAGGCCGGCCATGATCCGCAGCAGGCTGGACTTGCCGCTGCCGTTCGAACCGATGACACCGATCTTGGCCCCCGGGTAGAACGACAGCGAGATGTTCTCGAGAATCGTGCGATCGGGGGGATAAAAGCGGCCGAGTTTGTAACAGGTGTAGATGAATTCGTGGGCCATGGCGGCTTCACCCTACTGCCCGAGCCAAAAGGCCGACCTTTCGGGCCGTTGGGCGATCCGCCAGCCCTCCGCCATGGGCTGGTACTTTCTCAAGCGAGTCGGCCCATGCCGAGATCCTCGTCCCACAAACAAGGGAGCAATGACAATGCAAGCACTCGAACTCCTCACGCGTGACTACCTCGGAACCTTTGCGTTCCGTTGGTTGCACATTGTGGCCGGCATCTGCTGGATCGGTCTTCTGTACTACTTCAACCTCGTCCAGGTGCCGGCGTTCGCAGCGTTCGGTGACGAGGGCAAGGCCCGTAACATCGCCATCGACAAGGTTGCCCGTCGCGCCCTGTGGTGGTTCCGCTGGGCGGCCATTGCCACCCTGGTCACGGGTCTGCTCATTACCGGTCTCATCAAGAACTATTTCAAGGACTTCATGTCCGACACGTCGCTCTTCGGTATCGGCCACAACGTTGCAATCAGCGTCGGCATGGTGCTCGGCATCTTGATGGCCGCCAATGTGTGGATGGTCATCTGGAAGAACCAGCGCGTGGTGCTTGCCAACGCGGCGAACGTTCTCGCAGGCAAGGATGCCGACCCGGCCGCCGCCGGTGCCGGACGTCGCGCACTGCTCGCATCGCGCCAGAACTTCATCTTCTCGTTCTCGATGCTGTTCTTCATGGTCGGCGCGGCCCACTTCTACAGCGGTGCGTTTTCGGGTGCGACCAGTGGAAACGCCTGGACCTTCTTCATCATCGCGATTGCAATCATCGCCGTTCTGCAGCTCAATGCGCTCGGCCTCCTCGGCGGTACGGCTGCGACGAACAAGTTGCTGTGGCCCTACGAGAGCCACAAGAACGCCCTCATCACGGGTGGCGTCCTGTGGTTGGTGCTCTGGATCCTCTCCGAGATTCTTCTCGGCTGATTCAACGTTCTCTGCGGAAGGGCCCCGGCGAAAGCCGGGGCTTTTCTGCATTTTCGGGCTGGTGTAGTTTGCGGGGACACGTCGAATCGGGGGATCCATGAGTGTGGTAACGAAGCGTTCGTTCTGTCGGTTCTGCCATGCGGGTTGTGCCATCGATGTCGATGTCGACATCGAGTCGAACGCGGTGCTGTCGGTGCGTGGCGTCCAGGACGATCCCGTGTACGAGGGTTACACGTGCGTGAAGGGTCGACACCTCGGCCACCAGCACGAACACCCCGGTCGACTGCGTCAGAGTTTGAAGAAGGTGGGGGACTCGCACGTTCCGATCGCCACCGACACGGCATTCGACGAGATCGCCGAAAAGTTGGCGGGCATTCTCGCCAAGTACGGGCCGCGTTCCGTTGCGTCGTACTGCGGAACGGCTGCGTACCAGAACGCAACGGGTTTGCCGGTTGCCATGGCATTCCACTCGGCGATCGGTTCGCCCAGCTTCTATACGTCGTCGTCGATCGACCAGCCCGGCAAGGCAATCGCACCGCTGCGACATGGTGCGTGGGGCGCGGGAGTTCAGGCACTCGACACCGCCGACGTTGCCTGCATCGTTGGTTGCAACACGATCGTCAGCAGTTTCGGTTACCCGGGTGGCTTGCCCGGTTTCAACCCCTTGATGCGCCTGAAGCGTTTGAAGGAACAAGGGCTGTTCCTGATCGTGGTCGATCCCCGCTACACCGAGGTTGCCCACTACGCAGACCTGTACCTACCCGTGCGGGCAGGCGAGGACCCGACGTTGTTGTCGGCATTCATCCGCGAGATTCTCGAGCACGACATGTACGACCACGATTTCGTGGCGCAGTACGTGAACGGTCTCGATGACCTGCGTATTGCGGTCGATCCGTTCACGCTCGACTATGCGAGCCAGCGCACCGGAGTCGACAAGGGTCTGATCGCCGAGGCTGCGCGCAGGTTTGCCGGCGGCAAGCGCGGCGCGTTGACTACGGGTACCGGTCCCGACATGGCTCCGCACTCGTCGCTGACCGAACACCTCGTTCTTGCCATCAATACGTTGTGCGGTCGCTACAACCGCGCGGGCGAAACGATCCGCAATCCCGGCGGATTGTTGACGCCTCCCGGTGCATTGCGCGCGCAAGTCGTGGCGCCGCGCCCCGACGCCTTGACCAAGGGTCCGAAGTCGCGCATCCGCGACATCTACAACCAGCGTGGCCAGGCGGCCACGTCGACACTTGCCGAAGAAATCCTCCTCGAGGGCGAGGGCCAGATTCGGGCGCTCTTCACGCTCGGTGGCAATCCGGTGGTGTCGTGGCCCGACCAGCGCACGACCGTCGAAGCGTTGTCGGCGCTCGACCTGCACGTGCTGATGGACGTGCACGCATCGCCGACGGTGAAACTGTCGCACTACGTCATTGCAAGCACGCTCAGCCTCGAGCGCCCCGACGTGCCGACGACAATCGATCGTTGGTTCGATGAGCCGTACCAGCACTACACGCCGGCCGTCCTCGAGATGCGCGGCGACATTCGCCAGGAATGGCAGGTGTACGTCGAAGTTGCTTCGCGCCTCGGCGTAACCATCAAGATGCCGGGTGGCGACATCACGCCGGGCATGAAGATCGATGCCGACGACGTTCTCGATCTCATCTATGCGAACACGAAGTTGCCGCTGGCCGAGTTGCGCAAACACGTGGGTGGAACGATCTTCCCCGAGTACGTCACGACGGTCCTTCCCGCCGAAGACGGTCACAGTGCCCGATTCGAGATGGTGCCCGACGGCATCGCCGAAGAGATGCGCGAAGTTGCGTCCGAGTCCACCGCGGCCGCGGTGATCAAGGGCTTCGACCCCGAAGTGCACACGTTCCGCATGAGCACCCGCCGGCTGAAGAGCGTCTTCAATTCATCGGGCCGCGAGGTCGAAAAACTGCGTGCGCGCGAGGGCATGAACTATGCCCACATGAACCCCGAGGACCTCATCGAACTGGGAATCACCGACGGCGCGACCATTGAAGTGTCGTCGCCGCGCGGATCGATTCGCACGATTGCCAAGGCAGCCGACGACGTGCGTCGAGGAACCGTGTCGATGGCGCACGCCTGGGGCGGTTTGCCCGACACGCCGGCCGACCTTGCGTCGTTCGGTTCCACAACCGGGGCGCTCATCGACCTGCAGAGTGGGTACGACGAAATCACGGGTATTCCCGTGATGAGCGCGATCCCGGTTGCAGTGCGCGCGGCTAGCTGACGGTCAGCGTCGCTTTCATGTTCTGGTGACCCGGCACGTCACAGAGAAGCGTGTACTCGCCGGCCTCGAGTGTGACTGTTCCCGAATCAACGGAACCCTTCTTGCCCGCGACGAGCTTGAAGTCGCTGATCTTGGTGCCGTCTTTGGCGATGATGAAGGTGTGGCGTACCGAGTCTTCGTTGACGAGTCCGACAACAACGTCACCCGCAGTGGCCTGATATTCGGCTGCGTCCCACCGAATCGACGGCACAGCGGTAACGGTGAGGCCGACGCCCGCGGGAAGGGTGTCGGCAGGTGCCGAGTCACCGCCACCGCAGGCTCCCAAGGTGACGGCAGCGACGAGGGCAAGAGCAGGGGCGCAACGACGGAGGAACTTCTGGGGGGTCATGGCAAAAAGCGTACAAGTCGGCCCTGCCTGCTGTCGTTCTGTGACGCCAGTAGGCGACTTTCGAACGACCCCGACGAGTACGATTTTCGTTGATGACGACTACGCCCCCCTCCGCGTCGGACACCTTCGGTACGAACTCCTGGCTCGTCGACGAGATGTACGAGCAGTACCGAATCGATCCCACCTCCGTTGCCGATACGTGGCGCGAATTTTTCAGTGACTACACACCGGGCCACGCAGGTTCGGTCCCCGGAGTTGTCGCTGCGCCCGTGGCAACGGTGACCAATGCCACCACCAACGGTGCGGCGAATGGTGCCGCTCCTGCCAAGCCGGCGGCAGCGCCGTCGTCGGTCGCGGGAGAGCCCATTCGTGGAGCCGGTGCAGCGATCGTGTCGAACATGGAACGCAGTCTCACGGTGCCCACCGCGACGAGCTTCCGCAATGTTCCTGCGCGGCTTCTCGAGGTCAATCGCAAGGGCATCAACTCGTACATGACGCGCGGGGGGATGGGCAAGGTCTCCTTCACGCACGTCATTGGTTATGCAATCGTGCGCGCAATCGCCGATGCGGTTCCGGCAATGAACAACGCGTTCACCACCGACGACGCCGGCAATCCGCAGATCATTCGCAACGCGCAGTTGAACATGGGTCTCGCAGTCGACGTGGCAAAGGCCGATGGTTCGCGCACTCTCGTCGTGCCGGTTCTGCGCGATGCGGGGTCGATGTCGTTCGCCGAGTTCCTGAACGCCTACGAAGAACTGATCCGCAAGGTGAAAACCAACAAACTGGCGGTCACCGATTTCCAGGGTGCAACCATCACGCTGACCAACCCGGGAACCATCGGCACCGTGCAGTCGGGGCCGCGCCTGATGCCGGGGCAGGGAGTCATTGTTGGTGTC
>CAZKVD010000104.1:0-5796 GCA_964556145.1 uncultured Bifidobacterium sp.
AGGAGGCTCAGGGACTTCTTCACTGGACGCAATGCTACCCCCGCCCGGCCAGCCCCGCAATGGCGGGTTGCCGGACGAGCGGGGGCGAATCGGCTCGGGTTCGACCTATACGAGGAAGTTCGAGAACTGCCACGGGTCGCTGTGGTCGAGCTCGGCACCCTCGTCGCTGACGTTGGGGAAAAGCGGCTTGCGTGTCGACAGCGGATCCCAGTCGATGGCACCCGAGAACATGGTTCCCAGGTACGGCGTCGCCAACTTGAGGATGCGGTCGTAGGGAAGGTCGTCGGGCACGCACAGACCGCGCTCGGGCTCGTCGAACATCCACTGCACCGCGGACACCACGGAGCACGCAACCTGCAGCGTCGTTGCGCTTTGGTGCGGCAGGATCGCGCGCGCCTCTTCGATCGACAGGCACGACCCGAACCACCACGACTTGTACGGGTGGCCCATCAGCAGCACGCCGAGTTCGTCCTTGCCGTGGCTGATCTCGTCGTTCAAGATGCGCTGCTTGGGCTGCATCTCCCAGTTGCGCCAGCGCAGTTCCTGCACGCTCGCAATTGCTGCGTCGGTGGGGCAGTACGCGTAGTGCACCGTCGGCCTGTAGATGGCTTCGCACTTGTCGTCGTACACCGACAGGTGTTCGCACATCGTGTAGGCCTCGCCGTGGCGAATCACCATGCCGTGAATCTCCGACGACGGCACGCGACTGCGGACCAGAACCTCCATGCCGGGTTTGGCGATGCAGATCTGGTTGCGCGGGCCGTTCTTCGTGTGCTGGTGACCGTTGCGTGGGAGCTTCTTTTCGTGCGTGCCCCAGCCCATCTCGGCGGGCGCAATGCCTTCTTCGTAGAAACCCTCGACGCTCCAGGTGTTTACGAACTCATTCGGCGCCTTCGGAACCAGACTGGTCTGCGTGTCGCGTTCGGCGATGTGGATCACCTTCGTACCCGTCAGCATGGCCAGGTGGTTGAACCGCTCTTCGGCGAGGGCAAGTTCAAGCTTTGGCTTCACGGCCCCTGCTCGGCCTTCGCTCAGCAACTTCGTCGAAATCTCGACCAACGCCTGCTTCACGAAGTGCGACACCAGGCCGGGGTTTGCACCGTGTTCGACAACCGCCGTCGGACCCGAGTTGCCACCCCATCCGCGCACCATCGCGGCCAGTGACTGGTGACGCACGTAAAGCGTGCGCTCGAGCGGGGGAGTCGACGCAAGATCGTCGTACGGGTCCCACACTTCGACCGACGTGTTCAGGTAGCGCACACCGTGGTCGTGGCACCAGCCGATGATCGTCGGCGCATCGATGTTCCACGCCAGATCCAACAACATGTCGCCCGCCGACACGTGCGCGGCCAACACCTCGTCAAGGTTGTCGGGCGTGATGTGCATCTGCTTGTACGTGACGCCCGCAGCGATTGAGTCGGCCACACGATGGCGGTTGTCGACGAAGTCGATGATCGTGATCGCCGAAGGGCTGACCTTCACGTCGCGGATCATCAGCGGCAGTGCCGCCTGTGTGACCGAGCCGCAGCCGAGAAACAGGACCCGCCCGGGACGGGTCACTTCGTGGCCTCCAGCGCGAGAAGCGCCGCAAGCTCGGCGTCGAAGTCGACATCTTGGGGCAGGATGAACTGCTGCCAGTCGTATGCGATGCCTTTCACCGCAGCAGCGGTGTGAAGACCGGACAGTGCAAGGTCGAGGAACGTGGGGTCCTGATGGTGGGTGCCGTTATGGACGGACACGGATTACCTCCTTGTTCAGATCACACGAGGTGAAGAAGGGGCGGATACGTGGCGCTCTCCCTAGCGGTGCACACGTGCGGTGCAGTTCAAGCGCGTGAACCATAACGACGACGTGCCGGCAATGTCTACTAACTGAGTCGTCAGTCAGTTATTCGACCCCATGCGCCGTTAGCCTTTGACGAAGTGTCAAGCACATCCCCCACAGCGTTCGCCGATCTCGGCGTGCCCGACGACATCGATGCCGGTCTCGCCGCCGCAGGGTTCTCCGCGCCCTTTGCCATCCAGACCGAAGCCATCCCCGTCGCTCTGAAGGGCCACGACGTCTGTGGTCGCGCCCGCACGGGCAGCGGCAAGACCCTCGCCTTCGGAATTCCCACCCTGGCCCGCATCGAACGCAATGCCGCTCCGCGCAAGCCCCACGGCCTTGTCCTTGTGCCTACGCGCGAGCTCGCGCTGCAGGTGGCCGAGGTGCTGGCCCCCATCGCCAAGCACTGCGGTATGCGTGTTCTGCCGGTGTACGGCGGCGCCTCGCGCGACAAGCAGATCGACGAGCTCGAGCGCGGCATCGACCTGGTGGTCGCCACGCCGCTGCGCCTCATCGATCTCATGAAGGCCGGCGAGGTCACTCTCGACAAGATCAGCGTCATCACCCTCGACGAGGCCGACCGCATGGCCGACGAGGGATTCACTCCCCAGGTCGAGTGGATCCTGCGCCACGTCACCGCCGAGCACCAGACCATGCTCTTCTCGGCAACTCTCGACGGCCAGGTTGGACACCTCGTCAACCGGTACCTGAAGTCGCCGGTCGAAGTCGCCGTCGACTCGGCCACCGAAACGGTCGGCACCATGCGCCACCTTTTCCTTGCGATTCACCGTCTCGACAAAGACAAGGTCATCGCATCGATGGCTGCAGGTGCCGGACAGACCGTGGTCTTCTGCGACACCAAGCGCCAGTGCGACCGGGTCGAGCGTGCACTTCAAGACCTCGGCGTGAAGGCCGCAGCAATTCACGGCGACCTCACGCAGGTTGCCCGCGAAAAGGCGCTCAAGCGATTCGAAGCAAACCAGATCAACGTCCTCGTCGCCACTGACGTCGCCGCGCGCGGCATCGACATCGACGACGTATCGCTTGTCGTTCACTACGAACCACCCATTGACGTGAAGGCCTACCTTCACCGCTCGGGCCGCACCGCCCGCGCCGGTCGCGACGGCTGGGCCGTCACGCTGGCCGAGTACAACCAGCACACCACGTGCCGCATCATTCAGCGCGGCCTGCGGCTCGACATTCAGCCGCCCATCGAAGTCTTCTCGAACGACGCACGCCTGAAAGACCTGCGCAAGTTCTTCCCCGAGACGTAGTCGCGACGCACACACTCCGGACGAAGTACGTCGCATCGGAGGAACATGGCTATCGATAACGCGCAACGGTCTAGGCTGTTTTCGACACTTGAACCTGTACTGGGACTCGAAAACGCGGAGGTGATCATGAATTCACTGAACTTCGAAGGGACCGAATCGCTTGCGACGAAAGGTGATGTTCGTTTTGCCGTCGCCGAGTTGCGTTCCGAATTCACCGATTTGCAGCGCGACGTCAATGACAAGTTCGAGCGCATGATGGCGCAGATCGACAAGAAGTTCCTGAACATGAAGATCTGGTTCCTTGTCACCGGCCCAGGCGTTGCCTTCGCGGTTGTCAACCTCTACAAGAAGTAGCGTTCGACGGGTGCGGATCCCTCTCATTCGGCTGGCCGTCATTCTCGGCGCAGCTGCTGTGCTGCCCGCTTGCGCCGAGGACGGCTCCCGCACGACGTCCGAGCCCACGACAACCGAGGCCGTGGTCGAAACAACGGTCGCATCGAGCACCACCAGCGAACCCCCGACGTTCTGTGGAGTGGCGAAGGTCTACGCGACCGAGGTTTTGGATGCCCTTGAGAACGAGTCGAATGCCGACGCCGAGAACTCACCGATGAATACCCAGGCATTTTGGGAGCGATACAAGGAGCTGCAGACCCAGATGCGCGACTTGGCCCCGGCCGAAATTGCGGCTGATGCAAAGGTGTCCTACGAGTCGGCAATGGCGGCCTATGACTACATGGAGCAGTTCACGTTTTCGATGAAGCTCGCCTCGGAAGATCCGTCATTCGCCAACGACGACAGGTTCACCGGTGAGAAGTACATGAAGGCGGGCGCAGCCTTTCAGGCTTATATCGACAAGAACTGCGACATCGAGCTGACGAAGTGAGGCCCGTGGCCGGGCGATGCAGTCAGGCCGACTGAATGACATCGACCGCAATGCGGAAGCGTTCGAGCAGGGGAAGCGCGGCCGGTTCCCACGTTTTGGATGACAGGGCATCGAGCAAGCTGCCGTACCACCAGTGCTGCATGTCGCGCGGCGCATTGAAGTGGCCCCAGAATTCGGCCAAGTTGCGACCTTCGGCGCGACACCGCTGAATGTCGCGGGCGGTGGCTTCGCCGTTGTGCACCTTGTCGGCCAGCACAACCAACAGCGAAGGTGTGCCGTTTGGCTTGTGGTTCAAACGATCGAGGTATTTCACCTTGCGGTCGTGCCAGTCGGCCAGACGTTGTTCGGGGGTGAAATCGTCGTCGCGTTTGCGGTCGGCGTCGTCGGTGCAGTCGAGGACGATGTTGGCAACTTCCTTGCCGACCAACAAGGCCAGCCGGTCGTAGGTCATCGGCGTGTCTTCGATGATGTCGTGCAACAGCCCTGCCGCCGCCTGGACTTCGCTGCCACCGTGTTCGGTGACCAACGCAGAGACACCCATGAGGTGCGAGATGTAGGGGGTGTCGTCTGTCTTGCGGGTCTTGTGGGCATGGCACGCGCGTGCGATGCCAAAGGCGGTGTCGAGGTCGTTGCTGGCGAACCAGCGGGGCTTGCTTGTCACGGTCAAATTATCTCCAATGGGTGTAGCGGATTTCGGAAAATGAGACGAACTTCACCAGCTGTAACCATCGCCTTCGGGTGCGTCGTCGAGAACGTTGACGTCGCGTTCGCGCTCGTCCCCGTAGTCGAACTCAATAACCGGCAGGTCGTCCTCGGCCATCTGGTCGACGAACTCGGGCGCGACGGTGTAGACCGCGCTGCAGTCGCCGCACGCGACGACGGCCCAACCTTCGGGCGTGTAGGCCTCGCATTCGGCGTATGGCTGGCCGCACAGCAGGCAGTGGGCGCCCTGGTTGAACCATTCGGTGATCGGCTGGTTCATCGTGCACCCCACGCGTTGAGGTCGGCGAGCGATGCGTCTTGGGCCGCTTGCTCGAGTTGGTTGAACAGGTCGCACAGGTCCGACGCCGACGCGGGCAACGTGACGCCGATCGTGCATGCTCCGTCATCGGAAGACGCGCGCCACCACTGCAAGATGCGGTCGGCATCGAGCGGTGTGTAGGCCTCGCACAAGAGGTTGGCGAGAAACGCCCTGCCGTACGGGAGCTCGGTCGAACCCCGCACGGCCAACGCGCCGCGACGGTCGTGCAGCATCAGGTTGAACAGCCACGTGTCGCCGGCAAAGTCCCCACGGCGGAACGCCCACAACCCGGTCGACGCGTCGTCGGCCATCGCACGCACTTCGATGCCATCGATATCGCACAGTCGGTGCAGAGCTTCGGCGGCCGCAAACGTGGCGGGGGAGAGCGAATACGAGCGGCCGAGCCATGCTTCGGCGCGATCGAGGGCGGTCGGGGTCGGAATGTGCTTCATGTGGGTCCTTTCGGAACGTCGGTCAAGAGCGGAAACCGAAATGTCCCCGCAATAAACGGCGGTTTCCTGCCGGTGCGTGAAAGGAGAAAAGCCGCACCGACAGGACGGAACCCCGAGAGAGAAGGGGGTTCGACGCGCCGTCAACAACAAGAACAGGATGGCAGAGGGGTGTAACACGACAGCCCGGACATGTGCTGCGCACACATGGGGGCATGACGACATACGACGAGCGCAATAAACTCGCCTCACGTGCCGACACTGTGCTTGGCACCGGAGAGGCCCAAACACTGATGGACATGCTGTCGACCGGAGAACGGCTCGAGATCGAAATCGTGAAGCTGC
>CAZKVD010000105.1:0-5117 GCA_964556145.1 uncultured Bifidobacterium sp.
TCCTCACACGCATCATCGGCCTCATCGCCCGCTACCAGGCCCGACGGATCGAACGCCTGCGCGCCAAGGTCGACCCCCTCGGACACAACCCCATCGGCGCGTATCAGGGCGCTCTCGTTGGCGCCGCACGGTGGGGCCTCAACTTCACGATCGCCACGGTCGCGTTCGTTTGGGTGCTGCTTCTCCTCAACCTTCCGGCGAGCGCGGTGGTGCCAATGGTGTCGGTGGTTGGCGCCGGCCTCGGTTTCGGGGCGCAGCAAATCGTTGGCGACGTCCTCGCCGGTGTTTTCATCATCTCCGAGCGGCAGTTCGGGGTCGGCGACGTCGTCAACGTCGGACCTTTGGTGCCCGTCGGCTGGATCGAAGGCCGCGTCGAGGAAGTGACACTGCGCGTCACGAAGATCCGCACCTTCGACGGCGATCTCTTCACCATTGCAAATGGACAGTTGCGTCAAACGATGAACCTCTCGCGCGACTGGTCGCGTGTTCTCATCACCGTTCCCGTCTCGCGTGATGCCGACCTCGACGCCACAATCGACCAGCTCAACCGCATCGGTGCGGAGATCGCGCGCGACCCCGAATGGGCGCCGCTCATTCTCGAGGCGCCGAGCGTCCTCGGGGTCGATGACATCGGTGCCGAGAGTTTCGACCTGCGCTTTTCGGGGCGCACACTTGCTGCACAGCAATGGAAGGTTGCTCGCGAAATCCGCCGCCGCATCGCAATGGAGGGCGCACCGTGATGCGCGAGACACGCGTCAGGCGCATCGGCCGCGCAACCATCGGTTCTGCAATGGTCTTCGGTGCCTCACTCACGCTCTGGCTCAGCCAACGGCCCGAGGAAAAACTCCAGCAGACGCCGGAAACCATCCCGTGGCCGAATGTCAGTTGGGTGATCGTCACCACCACCTCGACCACCACGACCGTACCGGAAACCACCACGACGAAGCCCAAGCGCCCCACCACCACCGTCGCCGACTCCACGACATCGCTCGACCCGACCGCAACGACGCTCGATCCGCTCGCCACAACGACAACGGTCGAGGTGGACGGATCCACCTCGACCGTGTTGGGTACTTCAACCACGACGACCGCGGCTTGAAAATACGAGGGGGCGACAGTCCTTCTGGACTGCCGCCCCCTGCAGGGACAGAGCTAGGTCACTTGCCGATCTTCGCTGCCTGCGCCTTCGCCAGGTCGAGGACCTTGCCAGTCAGTGCTGCGTAGCCCTTCACTTCGGCCACGTTAGGTGCGCACGAGTTGATGAAGAAGTCAACGAAGCTCTTTGACGCTGCGATCTCGTTCGTGTTGGCCTGCGCAGACGTCGCCGCGGCGGTATTCGCAAGTCCATACGAGATGGCCGTGATCGGGTATACACCCTTGGCGGTCGTGGCGTAGTCGAACGTTACCGATCCGAAACTCGCGTCGAGAGTGGACTCGGCAACGAATGCGGCTGCGGCAGCTGACGTCGGAACGATCCATTCACCTGCACCGTTCTTGATTTTTGCAGCGTAAATCGTCTTACCGGCGGCCTGGCGCTCGTTGATGAACGACAGTTCGTTGTAGCCAATGCCGCCATCCTTGCCCATGACGCCGTTGGCAACGCCGTCATTACCCTGCTGAGCAACGAACGAACCGTCAGTGGGGACAGTTCCCGGGAATGCCGAGGTGAATGCATCGTTGGTCGCCTTCGACCAGACAGTCGGGTTCGTCTTATTGAGGTAGTTCGCAAAGTTGTTCGTCGTACCCGACGTGTCCTTGCGGTAGTAGACGGTGATCGGAGTTGACGGAAGCTTGACCGACGTGGCGTCAATCGAGACAGTGCCGACTTCGTTCTTGTCGAAAACGATGAGGTACTCGTTGCCCGCTGCGTGCTTGGTGCTCAGTTTCAGAACCCCGGTCTTGGGCTTCTTGTTGTAGACCTTGAAGGCCTTTCCGGTCGCATCGGTGCCGGTGATGATCAGGTTTTTCGTCTTCGAGGTGACGAGACCCCGCTTCACATTGATCGTGAAATCGATCGTTCCAGCCTTCTTTCCAGCCTTTGCCGAAACGGTGAGGAACTTGTTCAGGCCATCAAGGGTGGGCTTTGCAGCCACTGGGTTATCGGCCTTGATTGCCGCATCGTCCCACTTCGTGATCTGGCCGGCGAAGATTTTCGCGACCGTCGTGGACGAAAGCTGCAGAATGGTCCCGGCGGGCTTGACGTTGTCGAGTCGGTACGACACACCGATTGCACCAGCGATCATCGGAACGAGAACGAAGGACGCACGGTAGCCACGACCAGAGTCGCCGGTAGCCGAGGGCAGAGAGTCAGACATCGCGAACTTGTAGGTTCCGCCGTAGAAGTTCTGGCGACCGGTTCCCGAACCGACTCCGGTGTAGTTGATTGCGTCACCGATGCTGTTGTACGTGGTGTCATTCGCAAACTCCGCACGACACGATTCGACGATATTCAGTGGAAATGTTGCACCACCAGCAGTGAGAGTGACCTTGGACCTGGGAGATGATGCACCGGCGAGGCCGGCGCCGACTCCCACGGTTCCGACCACGACCGCAATCGCAACCAGACGCTTCTTCAATCTCATGTGTTTCCTCCGTTGTTGGGTGATTAGCCAGAACGGTAGGAGAGCGAGAAGAAGAGATTTTGATGTCGAGGTGAACTAAGCGGTCGCCGTAGGTGAACAATCAGCGAACTGACTGATCGCCACAGTTCATGACATCAACCGAACCGACCCTGAACGTAGTCGGCCGTTCGTTGGTCTTTCGGCGAGGTAAACACGACATCTGTACTGTCGGCTTCAATGACTCGACCGGGATGGCCATCGGAGAGGAAAAACGCGCAATAGTCGGAAACCCGAGCAGCTTGCTGCATGTTGTGCGTGACGATAACTACGGTTATTGATTGAGCGAGTTCACTGATGGTGTCCTCGATCTTGAGAGTTGAACCTGGGTCAAGAGCCGAACACGGCTCGTCCATCAGGAGCACCTTTGGCTTCACAGCCAGTGCGCGCGCGATGCAGAGTCGTTGCTGCTGACCACCCGAGAGCGACGCACCGGACAATTTGAGCCGGTCCTTGACTTCCTTCCAGAGGCCTGCACGGGTGAGACACTCCTCGAGCAGCGAGTCCTTGTCCTTGACCTTGATGTTTGCGAGCTTGATTCCGGCAAGCACATTCTCGGCAATCGTCATTGAAGGGAACGGGTTCGGCTTCTGAAAAACCATTCCGACCTGGAGTCGGATGGATGCAACGTCGACATCGGGTGCGTAAATCTCGTCGCCATCGAGAAACACTTCGCCCGCCATGGAAGCAGTCGGTATGAATTCGTGCATCCGGTTCAACATGCGGAGAAAAGTCGACTTTCCACAGCCGGACGGGCCGATGAGACCCGTCACCGTGTTGGCAGGGAAGTCCAACGACACATCCTCGAGCACATGATGGCTTCCAAACCACGCGTGGATTCCCTTTGTCTGCAGACCCGACATTGTCACCATCCGTTCATCAAGACTATTCGATCGCTGCCCAACTGAAGCTGTCGAGACATCTGATTCGACCTGCGAGCCCAATCGCTCGGAGGTCTGGTTCTGACCGGTTTCCATGTTTCCTACTTCTTTGTACGGCCGCCGATGGCACGAGCGACGATGAACAGGGACAGGATGAGAGCGAGAAGCACGAACGCACCGCCCCACGCCCGGGTGAGAGCGTGTTCGGTGCCAACTGTGAAGTTTTGGTACACGTACATTGGAAGCGATGCAAGGGGTTCGCCGGTGAGTTTCCGGGAGAAAATCGCCGAGTAGAAGGAAGTCAAGATGAGCGGTGCAGTTTCACCGGCGACGCGCGCAACACCGAGCATCGATGCTGTGATCAAACCGGAACGCGCGGACGGCAGGATGATGCGAAAAGTCGTCGCCATTTGGCTCGCACCCAGCGCGTACGACGCTGACCGAATCTCCTCGGGCACAAGCTTTAGCACCTCCTCAGCGGTGCGCGCAATCGTGGGAAGCATCAGGATTGCAAGTGCCATCGCCCCCGCAAGGCCGCTGAACTGGTACCGCGAAACGAGCGTCGCGTAAATGAAGAGACCCGCGACCACTGAGGGCACACCACTCATCGACTGAATCATCACACGAACGAATCCAGCGAGGCGGCCTCGGATTTCCGTGATGTAGGCCGCCGTGAGAATACCGAGCGGAATCGCAATCAAACTGGCAACGATCAGGATGAGAAAAGTTCCGATGATCGCATGGGAGAGCCCACCGAAGCCCAGGTCATCGTCCGCTGAAGTCACTGACATGTCGTTGGTGAAGTAACCACCGTAAATCGCCGGCCAACCGCGCCTCGCAACTGTCGCGAGGATCGAGGCCCACGGAAGAAACGCCGTGGCAAAACCCATTACGATGCATGCAGTCGCGAGCTTGTCGATTGCCTTCACCTTGTCGTGTCGCAATCCGAGTATCAGTGACGTCAACCCGAAGAAAATGACAAACGCCAAATAGAAACCCAACAAACCCGCGAGGCCAGTGAGCAGATTGGCTCCGAGCGCGAGCACCAGGGAAACCGCAACCGGAGTGGCAGAGTCGCGGAATGACCGACGACGGTTCAGCCAGGGCCGTCCCGGCTCTACGGGTATGGCTTGTACGACGCTCACTTCACCCTCCGCTCTGACCGTGACACGATTGTCGAAGCGCCGAAATTGACGAGCAATGTGAGCATGAAGAGCACGAGGCCGGCAGCCATCAATGCCTTTAGTTCGAGCGGAGAAGCTTCCCCGATTCGACTAGCAATCAGCGAGGCAACACTTCCGCCCGCACTAGCGAGAATCTGGAATTTGACCTCGAATACGAGGTTGAGCGTGAGAAGGACTGCAATTGTTTCTCCGAGCGCGCGACCAAGTCCGAGCAGCATCCCGCCAACAAGTCCGCTTCGGCCGAACGGCAGCACCACGGCCCGAATCGCACCCCACCGCGAGCCGCCGAGGGCATAGGCGGCTTGGATCTGATCGAGCGGTGCACGGGAATACACCTCCCGCGTAACCGACATTGCGATCGGCAAGATCATCAAGGCGAGAACGAGACCGGACACAAATGGAGAGGCATCAAAATTCTCGACCGAGACACCGAA
>CAZKVD010000105.1:5127-5783 GCA_964556145.1 uncultured Bifidobacterium sp.
TGATTGATCGTGGCTGCCCAACCCGCCGCCAACGGCATCAGGACCAGATAACCCCAAAGCCCGTAAATGATGGATGGAATCGCAGCCATGAGGTCGAGAATCGCCACCAGCACGGCCTTGAGTTTCGAAGGAACGTAGAACTCGAGAAACAACGCCGACGATACGACGAAGGGAAACGCGACGACCATCGCGATGACCGCAGTCACGATCGATCCAACGAGCATCGCAGCGACACCGAACTTTGCGTTTTCGATCGTTCCGTCTGCTGCGTCCCACGTTGAAGTGGTGATGAAGTCCAGGCCGAAGGCCCTGAAGATCTCGAATCCGCGGAAGAACAAGAGCGCGGCAATGAAGGACATCACGATGAACGAGGTCAGTGCTCCAGCAGTGACTCCCCTGCGGAAGACACGGTCTCCAAGGCTGCGCCGCTCGATAATCTTGCGCTTGTCCGGAGGGGTACGGACTTCGGTTTCCAGTGCGACCGCCATAGCGCTCGAACCTTTACAGCCCGCCTTGTACGTCCGACGAACAGAAGGTGTACGGAAGGTGAACTAGGGCAGATTTCTTGCCCCGTCTTCGCCTGTCTGAAGTTTGTTCGGCACCCCTACACCGCGACGGGTACGACCCCGAAGACGTTCACGTCGACGAGCCCATGG
>CAZKVD010000106.1:0-5756 GCA_964556145.1 uncultured Bifidobacterium sp.
CTGTCATTCGTGAAGTCAGTGTCCGATCACCGCGATTTGCCCGAACTTCCGGCCGAGGTGGCGGTGGTGGGCAGATCGAACGTGGGCAAGTCGTCTCTGATCAACGCTCTGGCCAACCACAAACATCTGGCAAAAGTGTCGAAAACGCCGGGACGGACGCAGTTGATCAACTTGTTCGTCTTGTCGAATGACACCGGGGTCGTCGACCTGCCCGGATATGGATATGCAGCCGTGCCGGGAAAGATTCGCGCCGGCTGGGGAAAGATGATCGAGTCGTACTTGATCGAACGAGAGAGCTTGGTCGAGGTTTTGGTGTTGGTCGACGGCGAAATCGGGCCGACGAAACTCGACGTGCAGATGATCGAGTACCTGCAGGCGAACGACGTCCCGCTGCAGATCGTTGCAACGAAGCACGACAAGGTGAAGTCTTCGAAGCGCGATACCCGCAAGCGCGACCTGGCCGCGGGTTGTGGTGTTGCGCAGCGTGAAGTGATGTGGGTCAGTGCCGACTCGGGAGTAGGAATCGATGCGCTGCGGGGCCACATCGTTGGTGTTCTGAAAGATGAGTGACAAACGCACGGGTATCGCCTGGATTCTCACTTCGGCACTGGCGTATTCACTGTTCACGGTGATGTCGAAGCGTCTGCTCGATGAAATCGATCCGACCGACGTTCTCTTCTGGCGATTCATCATCGCGACACCTGTTGCATGGTTGGTCGTGTTCGCCCGGTTTGGAAGGGGGCATGGACCGCATCCGCTGCAAGTGGAATGGCATCCGCGTTTCGCAATGGGTCTGCTGTTCGGAGTTCTTGCCTGGTTTGCGTTCGTCGGTGTCGACAAGTTGCCGGGTGACCTCTACGTGATCATCATTTACACGTACCCGGCGATGGTTGCCGTCGGCGCGCGGTTGCTGGGCAAGCCTGCGACGCGCCAATTGTGGACTGCAGTTGGAATCACAACCGTGGGTATTGCACTGACGGTGCCGGAAATATTCGAGGGTACGCAGAACGCAGCTGTCTTCGGATTTGCGCTCACGCTGTTGAACGCGGGGCTGTACGCGGGTTACATCCTGTACAGCGAACGCATCGTCAACGACACCAAGGGGCACCATCTGGCAGGTGACAGTTTCGTCGCGGCCGCCTGGGGAATGCTGGGCTCAGTAGCGGTGGCGGTTGTCGTGGTGATGGCCTCGGGCGGGGTGTCGGCGCCGCAATCCGGCCTCGCAATTCTCTGCATGTTCGGCCTCGCCATCGTGAGTACGGTCATTTCGCAGACAGCGTTCTTCCTGGGCGTCACAAAACTTGGTCCGGCCCCTGCTGCGCTTGTCGCAGCAAGTGAACCGGTGATGGCGCTGACCTGGCTCGTGTTGTTCCTGGATGAATCGATGCGTGTGATTCAGATTGTGGGGGCGGCACTGGTCATCGTGGGTGTGGTGTGGTCTCAGCGAACGCAGTCGGCGTGACGCGACGCAACGTCATTTGTGAGGCGCCGAATGCGGCGAGCAGACACGCTGCGCCGGCGATGTAGAAGGCCGTCGCGTAGCTACCTGTCGCATCGCGCAGCGCGCCCGCACCCCAAGCAGCGATTGCGGCGCCGATCTGATGGCCGGCAAAAACCCAGCCGTACACCAGTGGTCCGCGGTCGGTTCCGAATCGGCGAATGCACAGCGCCACGGTCGGCGGAACCGTTGCAACCCAGTCGAGACCGTAAAAGACCATGAATCCGATGAGGCCGAGGCCACCGTTGGCCAAGGCGGGATCCAGAAACAAGAGACTGAGTCCGCGAAACCCGTAGTAGGCGGCGAGCAGTCGAGCGGGGTCGTACCTGTCGGTCAAGGCACCGGACGCGATTGTGCCGAGAACGTCGAATCCACCGATCAAGGCGAGATAGCCCGCAGCCGTTGCTGCTGCGAAGTGGTAGTCGTGGGCAGCCGACAGGAAGTGGGTTCCGATGAGGCCGTTGGTTGACAATCCGCAGACGAGGAACGATCCCCAAAGGAGCCAGAAGATGTGGTCGTGGCGGGCTTCGTTCAGTGCGCTGAATGCCGCGCGAATCGGATTCGCGAGCATGCGTGGTGGCTCGTAGGTCTCGGCTGCTCCGATCGGCCGCAGCCCGAGGTCTGCCGGTGAGTTGCGAAGAAAGAGAAAGACGATGGGTACGACTGCAAGAGCGCAGAGGCCAATTGTGGTTCCGACAGTGCGCCAGCCATGGTTCTCGGCCAGGTTGGTGAGTACAGGGAGAAACACCAACTGACCGCTGGCGCTGGCCGCAGTCAATGCGCCGGTGACGAGGCCTCGGTGCGCAACGAACCAACGCGACGCAACCGTCGAGGCGAAGACGGTGGCCATGCAGCCCGATCCTGCTCCGATGATGACGCCCCACAGGAGGTACAGGTGAAGCGGCGAGGTCATTCGCGTGGTTGCGAGCGCGCCGAGCGAAATCACGATCAACGCAGTCATCGTGACGCGACGCAGCCCGAAACGAAGTTGAAGGGCGGCGGCAAACGGGCCCATCAGGCCGAAAAGGATGACGTTGATGCTCACCGCGGTACCCACGGTCGAACGACTCCATCCGAATTCCTCGCGGAGAGGGTCAACGAGCACTCCGGCGGCACTCCGAAAACCAGCGGCACCAACCAGGGTGACGAACGCAACGCCAAAGATGATCCACCCGTAGTGGAGGCGCGGTTTGTTCACTGCTTCGGAGATGCGATCGATTCGCAGAGGTCGAGAATTGCGTTCAGTCCACCACGGAATGCCTCGTGCGTGACGCGTTCGACGTTTGCTTCATTGCGGGCAACGTCGTCGAATTCGGGAACTTCGAACATGCGGTAGCGCGCACGACGGATCGAGAAGTTGTGTGGTGAGCCGGTGAAGTCCTGGACGCAGCAACCGATTCCGTAGCCCTCGATGGTTTGGTACATCCGCACGATGTCGTCGTTCTTCAGACCCATCTCCGAGAGATAACGCACGATGTTGACGCTGAGGTGGTATCCGTGAACGGACTTTCCTTCACCGCCGATGAGGGCGAGGCCGATGTCGGGATGTCGAGCGAATGCCTCGCGCATGGCAAACACCACATCGATGATTTTCTCGCGTGGTGTCTTGCCCGATGGGTTGTGGGCCTCGAGTGCTTCGCCGAGCATTCGGTCGACCATTGCTTCGACGAGACTTTCCTTGTTCGGGAAGTGGCGATACAGCGCGGTCGCATCGACGCCGAGTTCGGCCCCGAGCGCACGCATCGACAAGGCAGCCAGGCCATGTCGATCCACGTGTCGCATTGCCGCCACGACGTAATCGTCGGGCCCGAGGGTTCCCTTGCGTCCGCTCACGTGCTCAGTCTAGGGACGACGCGAACTAGTGTCTCGAGAAGTCCGCGCCGTGCGGCGCACGTCGAACAAGGGGAAAGACATGACCGGCCTGGGAATGCATTCGGGGATCGCCACCGACGACGCGATGAACCTCGCCATGTCCGAGAAGGCAATACCGCTCTACGAGGCAGTGAAGTCGTTCATCAAGAACGAAGTCGAGCCGATCACCGAAGAGTTCTATGCACTTGGCGAGGGCCGCGCCGACCGGTGGTCGTATGCCCCGGGTCAGCTCGAGCTGCTCGAGTCGGTGAAAGACAAGGCGAAGGCCAACGGTCTGTGGAACTTCTTCCTGCCCAACGCCGAAACCGGCGAGGGTTTGTCGAATCTCGACTACGCCTACATCGCCATGGAATTGGGCAAGAACCCGCTCGCTTCCGAGTGCCTGAATTGCTCGGCGCCCGACACCGGCAACATGGAAGTGATCGAACGCGTTGGCACGCCCGAACAGAAGAAGCAGTGGCTCGAGCCGTTGCTCCGCGGAGAAATTCGCTCGGCGTATGCGATGACCGAGCCCGACATCGCGTCGTCTGACGCCAAGAACATCGCGTGCCGCGCGGTCCTCGACGGTGACGAGTGGGTGATCAACGGTGAGAAGTTCTACATCTCCGGTGCCGGCGATCCGCGTTGCAAGATCATGATCGTCATGGTGCTCACCAGCCCCGACGGTCCACCTTCACGCAAGCATTCGCAGATCCTCGTGCCGATGGACGCACCGGGTGTCGAGATCCTCGGCGCGATGCACGTCTTCGGCGAGGACGACGCACCGCACGGCCACATGCCCCTGCGCTTCAACGACGTGCGTGTTCCGGCAAGCAACATGTTGCTGGGCGAAGGTCGTGGCTTCGAGATTTCGCAGGTTCGCCTTGGACCGGGTCGTATCCACCACTGCATGCGCTCCATCGGTGCGGCCGAGCGCGCGCTTGAACTGATGGTGCGTCGCGGTCTGCATCGCGAGGCATTCGGTCGTCCGCTCACACGCCTCGGCAAGAACCCCGAAGTCATCGCCAAGGCACGCATCGAGATCGAGGCCTGCCGCCTGATGGTTCTGCGCGCCGCCAAGGCGATGGACACCATGGGCAACGCCGAGGCTCGCGTGTGGGTCAGCGCGGTCAAGGCGATGGTTCCCGAGCGCGTGTGCAAGATCATCGACGAAGCCATTCAGATGTACGGCGCAACCGGTGTGTCGCAGTGGACGCCGCTGTCGCGCATGTACGCAAGCCAGCGCACATTGCGCCTGGCCGACGGCCCGGACGAAGTGCACTGGGGTGTCGTCGGTCGCTTCGAGATCGCGCGCTACGAAAACGAGCCGCCGATCGAAAAGCCGACCGAATACCGCGGCATGTTCTCCGGCCCCGCGTGAATCTGAATTACGAACTGGCGGGCACCGGCCCGCGAGTGCTCTTCTTCAACGGTTCGGGCGCGACGCTCGAAGGTTCCGCGGCAATCATCAGCGGACTGCGCGAGTTCGCCAACGTCCTTGCGCACGACCAACGTGGCCTGGGCAAGACGGGGATCATCGACGGCCCGTTCACCATGGCGCAGTACGCGCGTGATGCGGCCGATTTGCTCGACCACGTCGGTTGGACATCGTGCATCGTCGTTGGCATCAGCTTCGGTGGCATGGTCGCGCAAGAATTCGCGGTCACGTATCCCGAGCGCGTCGAGAAACTGGTTCTGCTCTGCACGGGCGCCGGCGGTGAAGCGGGATCGTCGTATCCGTTGCACGCCGACGTCGACCTCGACCCGGCGGTGCGCGCCGACAAGCAAGTGCCGATTTTCGACACACGTTTCACCGCCGACTATCTCGCCAATGACAATTTTGCAGCTGCGTTGGCAAAGATGTTGCGTGACCGAGAGTTCGTGCCCAAGACCGACGAGGTGCGCAGAGGAGAAGTGATGCAGCTCGAGGCCCGTCGGCACCACGACGTTGCCAATCGTCTGCACCGCATCACCTGCCCAACCCTCGTCATGGCCGGCCGCTACGACGGCATCGCACCCGTAGCCAACAGCGAGGCCATTGCCGCACGCGTTCCGAACGCCGAACTTCGCGTCTACGAAGGCGGACACCTTTTCATCGTGCAGGATCCCGCCGCCATGGCCGATATCCGCAACGTTGTTGTCACCGGCCGCGGAACGGCCTGATGCCGTTGGCGGGAACGACGCCGAGGCGACCCGCCTGAAAGTCCTCGAACGCCTGCTGTAGTTCGGCGCGGGTGTTCATCACGAACGGCCCGTACTGCTCGACCGGCTCGCCGATCGGTTCGCCACCCAACAGAATCACGTCGAGCGGACCGTTCGCCGACGCGGTGAGAGTGATGGTGTCGCCCGCACCGAACACGGCGAGTCGACCGAGACCGAACGACACCTGCTCGGTGCCGACGGTTCC
>CAZKVD010000107.1:0-5729 GCA_964556145.1 uncultured Bifidobacterium sp.
TCCGTGACTACGACACCTTCTCGTCACAGTCGATGAGCAACGGAGCGTTTTCCCAGGTCCCACCCGAGGCGATCGAAATCTCGAAGCGTGACTTCAAGCGCGTCGACACCCTCCTGTCGAACGACCCTCCGTCGCACACACAGTTCCGCTCGCTCGTCAACAAGGCGTTCCTCCCCAAACGAGTTGCCCAGCTCGAGGGTTCGATCAAGCAAATTGCGAACGACCTGATCGACAAGTTCATTGACAAGGGTCGGGTCGAACTGGTGTCGGAATTCGCAATCTGGGTTCCGCTCACGGTGATTGCCGACGCGCTCGGAGTCGACCGTAAGGACATGCCGAAATTCAAGAAGTGGAGCGACGATTCGGTTGCGCCGCTGTCGGGAATGCTCAGCCCCGAGCGACAGATCGAATGCGCCCAAAGTCGTTACGACCTGCACCAGTACATGGCGGCATGTGTGCGTCAGCGCGAAACCGATCCGCGCGACGATCTTCTCACCGATCTCGTGAACGCACGCTTCGATTCGGGTCCGCGCGAGGGACAGGGTCTCGAGATCGACGAGATGTTGAGCATCATCGACCAGGTGCTCGTGGCCGGCAACGAAACGACCACCAATCTCATTGCGATGGCGATGCAGCATCTCATCGAGAATCCCGATCAAATGGCGAAGGTTCGTGCGAACCGCGCTCTCATCCCGAACATGCTCGAAGAGGCCTTGCGTCTCGAGGCACCGGTGCAGATGCTTCCGCGATTTTGCACCAAGGACACCGTCGTCGGCGGCGTCGAGATCCCCAAAGGCTCGGTCCTCATGGCGATGTACGGCAGCTCGGGCCGCGACGAGCGCAAGTTCCCGAATCCCGAGAAGTTCGATGTCGAGCGCGACAACGCCCGAACCCACATGGCCTTTGGCCAGGGTCCGCACTTCTGTGTCGGTGCCGCGCTTGCGCGCAGCGAGGCACGAATTGCATACGAACTCCTTCTCGAGCGACTCGACGACATTGCATTCGCGCCGGTCGACGAAGTCATGCACCGCGAATTGTCGATGACCCTGCGCGGGCTCACCAAGCTCGAACTCACGTTCACGAAGATCAAGTAGACCGACCCGAGAGGCCCCCATGGCAGTCGACCTGAATGACCTGAAGACGATCCACTACGAAGTCGAGAATCCGGGAGAGAACGGCATTGCAGTCGTCACGCTCGATCGACCCGAGGCTCGCAACGCGCAGAACAAGCGCATGACCTACGAGCTCGAAGCCGCATTCAGCGATGCCGCACGTCGCAGCGACATCAAAGTCATCGTGTTCCGCGCCGAGGGTCCGCACTTCTGCTCGGGGCACGACATGCGTGACACCGAGAGCCACAAAGAATTCAACCTCGTCTTTCCCTACGGTGGCTTTGGTCGCGAAGGCCAGGAAGGCCACATGGCGTGGGAAGAAGAGGTCTACTTCAACATGTGCTGGCGCTGGCGCAACCTGCCCAAGCCGGTCATTGCCGCAGCGCAGGGCAAGACGATCGCCGGTGGCTTGATGCTGCTGTGGATCGCCGACGTCATCATCGCCGCCGAGGACGCGATGTTCTCCGATCCGGTGGTGGCGATGGGCGTGAACGGCGTCGAGTACTTCGCACACCCTTGGGAGGTCGGCCCGCGCAAGGCGAAGGAGATGCTCTTCACCGGCGAATGGTTGACTGCGAACGAGGCGATGCAGTGGGGAATGGTCAACAAAGTGGTGGCAAACGACAAGTTGCGTGACGCCGCCATGGACATGGCCCGCACAATCGCCAAGCGTCCGTCGTTTGCGTTGAAGCTCGCCAAGGAGAGCGTCAATCAAACCCTCGAGGCGCAGGGTCAGTGGACTGCGCTGCGGACGGCCTTCGTTCACCAGCATCTCGCCCACTCGCACAACCGGGTGAAGTTCGGAATGCCGGTCGACCCGGGTCCGTCCAACCGCAAGAAGGACTGAGCCGCCAACTACCCTTACCGATGGGTAACCATGGGGGAAAGACAGATGTCAGGCAATACGGCGGTGCGCAAACTCGGGCGTCCGCGAGATGCGGATTCGGTCGAAACGCGCGCGCGGCTTCTCGGAGCGGCACGCAAGTGCTTCGGGGAGCACGGCTTCGACCGTACGACCAACGCTGAGATCGCGCGAGTGGCCGGAATCACCTCGGCGGCCATCTACCACTACTTTCCGTCCAAGATTGATCTGTACTCCGCCGTGTTCGCAGAGGTGCAGGAGTACATCTACGTCGAGATCGAAAAGGGGATCAGTGCCCACTCGACGCTGATTGATCGTTTCGGGGCGGCTCTCGATGTGTCGGTGCGCATCAACCGCGACGATCCGTCGATCGCAGGCTTCGTCGTCGACGTTGCCTACGAGGTCCAGCACAACCCCGAACTGACCCAGTTCGTCGAACCCCAGCGCCAGCGCAGTGTCGACCTGGTGAAGCGACTGTGCGACGACGCCTACGCGGTCGGTGAGGTACGAGAGGGGATTCCCCAAGAGGCGCTCGAAGACCTGCTCTCGGTGCTCTTGTCCGGTCTTTTGCGGTTCTCGACGCTCGTCAACAACTCGCCCCGGCACGCCGCTGCGGTCGAGGTCCTGAAATCCATGCTGCGGTCGGCCGACACCTTCGCCCCGGCCAGCGTCCATGCCATCGGCCGCTGACGTCCCCGGCACACACTGACTCGCGGGATTCGCCGCTCTCCTGCGAGAATGAGGGAATGCCGACCCAAGTACCCGTCGCTCCCGAACTCTTCACCTGGCCCTCCGACGAGCCCCAGCTCATCGGCACTTACTTTCCCGAAAGTGGTGTGACTGTTTTTCCGCAGGCCAAGGCATGCCCGCGAACCGCGTCGCAAAATGGTGAGCGCGTGTTGTTGCCCCGTCGTGGCACGTTGTGGAGCTGGACAATCCAGGGGTTCCTTCCGAAGTCGCCGCCCTATGCGGGCCCGGAAACTCCGGCAACGTTCAAGCCCTACGGCGTGGGTTACATACAGTTGGGGGACAAGGTGATCGTCGAGTCACGACTCACGACCGCCAGTGAGGATGAATTGAAGATCGGAATGGAGATGGAACTCGTCATCATTCCTTTCAACAAGGATGCCGAAGGAAATGAAATCGTTACGTACGCGTTCGCACCGGTGAAGAACTAAGGGGAAGCTCATGGCAGAAGACGTCGCAATCATCGGAATCGGAATTCACCCGTTCGGTCGTCACGACTCGACGGGCATGGAGCAGGGGGCCCACGCCGCACGCGAAGCACTGCGCGACGCCGGCTGTGATTGGTCCGATGTGCAGTACGCATTCGGTGGATCATCGGCTGCCGGCAACGCCGACACCATGGTCTCGACCCTGGGCCTGACGGGACTGCCGTTCATCAACGTTGCCAACGGTTGTGCAACGGGCGGCAGCAGCCTGATCAGCGCGTACAACGCGCTCAATGCCGGCGCAGCCGACATCGTGATGGCGATCGGCTTCGACAAGCACCCGAAGGGCGCATTCGATCCGGATCCGGCAGCGTTCGGTCTCGGTCAGTGGTACGGAGACACCGGTCTCATGCTGACCACGCAGTTCTTCGGCATGAAGATTCAGCGCTACATGCACCAGTACGGCATCAGCCCGTCGACGCTCGCAAAGGTCGCGGTCAAGAACTTCGAGAACGGTGCAAAGAATCCGAACGCATGGCGTCGCAAGCCGATGACCGAAGAAGAAGTGCTCAACTCGCTCATGTTGTCGAACCCGTTGACGCAGTACATGTTCTGCTCACCCGGTGAGGGCGGTGTGGCATTGGTTCTCGCCCGCGGCGAGGTGGCAAAGAAGTTCACCAACAAGCCCGTGTACCTGCGCTCGGCGGTTCTGCGCAGCCGTCCGTTCGGCAGCTTCGAGGTCTTCAACTCGTGGCTCTCACCCGACCGCGGCGACAGCCCGTCGGTGGGCGCCGCAGCCGCTGCCTTCAAGATGGCCGGGATGGGACCCGAAGACATGGACATCGCCCAGTTGCAGGACACCGAGAGCGGTGCCGAGATCATGCACATGGCCGAGACGGGCTTCTGCAAGGACGGCGAGCAAGAGGACATGCTCCAGGCAGGTGAAACCCGCCTCGACGGCCGCCTTCCGATCAACACCGATGGTGGCTGTCTTGCCAATGGCGAGCCCATCGGGGCCTCGGGCCTGCGCCAGGTCTACGAAAGCGCTCTGCAGTTGCGCGGCGATGCCGGCGACCACCAGGTGCCGAAGAAGATCCGCACGGCATTCACGCACGTGTACGGCGCGCCGGGAATCAGCGCTTGTACCGTGCTGTCGAACTGACGCTGCGTCGATAGGTGTCGGTGCCCAGCACCACCAACGCAACCCACACGAAACCGAAGCCGACGATTTTTGTCGCGTCGAGGTCTTCGTTGTAGGCGAGCCAGCCGAGCAGGAAGTTGATCGTCGGCACCGAGTACTGCAGCGGTCCGAGAACGGTCAGCGGAACGCGGTGCGCAGCGAAGCCAAACATCCACAGTGGTACCACGGTGATGAGGCCCGTCAAGACGACGAGCACGACATGAAGCGCATCGGCGGTTTGGGTGAGGCTGTTCTGGAGCGTCGATTGGGTTGCGGCCAGCACGAGTGCGGGCGCAACGAGCCACATCATTTCGGCGGTCAGGCTTTCGAGCGATGACATCGGAACCTGACGTTTCAGGAGTCCGTAGAGCGCCCACGATGCGGCGATGAGAAGTGCAAGAAACGGAACGCGGCCGTAGCCCACGGTGAGAATGACGATCGCGACGCCGGCAAGGCCGATGGTTGTTCGCTGGGCAGTGTTGAGTTTTTCCTTCAGCACCGTGACGCCGAGCCACATGGTGAGCAGAGGAGCCATGAAATAACCGAGGGCGGTCTCGATGACATGGTCGTGGGACACCGCCCAGACGTAGGAGCTCCAGTTCACCGTGACGAGGGCTGCCGCTGCTGCAATTCGCGGACCAAGGGCACGCGAAAAGGCCGCCTTGGTGATTGAGCGCACGCGGCCGTTGAACAGTGCGAGTGCAGTCAGGATGACGAAGCTCGAGGCGATGCGCCAGCCGATCAACTCGAACGGGGGAAACCCGTGAAGGGTCTTCCAGTAGATCGTGAGAAGACCCCACAGAATGTAGGCAGTGACTCCCGCGACGAGGCCCTCGCGCAGGTCGTTGCGATCGCTCAGAGCGTGTTCTTCCAACCGTTGAAGTAGGTGACCTTTTCGACGGGCAGGCGCTTGGCCGGCTTGAAGTCATCGCCCGTGTAGTACGCAACGGGGATCAGCGCCAGCTGCGTCACCGTGTCGGGGATACCGAGAAGTTCGGCGGCTTCCTTTTCGTAGTTCAGGTGCAGGGTCGTGTAGGCGGTGCCGAGTTCGCGCGAACGGCAGGCGAGCATGAAGCTCCAGACCGCCGGCAGAAGCGACCCGTAGTAACCGGCGAAGTTGGCGGGAATGGCGTCGGTCGAGATGCGGTCGAGGCCGCAGGGGATCACCAGCGCCGGCACGTCCTGCAGGACATTGGCCAGGTGGTCGGACGATTCCATGATTCCGCTGGCGTCGGTGCGTCCGACCTTGTCGACGACCTTCTTCTGGTAGTCGATGTAGGGCTGGTAGGCCTTGCGATAGATCTCGGCCAGGCCCTCTTTCATCTTCGGGTCGTCGACGACGAGCCAGCGCCATTTCTGGATGTTCTGGCCGGCCGGGGCCTGGGTGGCGAGCCGGATGCAGT
>CAZKVD010000108.1:0-5649 GCA_964556145.1 uncultured Bifidobacterium sp.
ACGTCGAGAACTACTGCGCCACGGGCAGCGAGGCCTTCCGCAACGCGTGTTACGCCGTGGCATCGGGCGCCTACGACATCGTCATGGCCATCGGCGTCGAGAAGCTGAAGGACTCGGGCTACTCGGGTCTCGTCGTGTCGGCACCGGCTGACGACGGCACCAAGGCAACCGTCACCGCACCCGCCAGCTTCTCTTTGCTCGCACCCGCGTACGCCAACAAGTACGGCGTCGACGATGCCGAGTTGAAGGACGTGCTCACGCGCATCGCATGGAAGAACCACCGCAACGGGGCGCTGAACCCACGCGCACAGTTCAAAAAAGAAGTTCCCATGGAGACCATCGCGTGTTCGCCGCTCGTGGCCGGACCGCTCGGCATCTTCGACTGCAGCGGCGTCAGCGACGGTTCGGCTGCAGCGATCATCGTGCGAGCCGAAGACGCCCACAAGTACACCGACAAGCCGCTGTACGTGAAGGCGTTGTCGTTCGTCGCTGGTCCTGCCGCCGGCCCCATCGACCCGGCCTACGACTACACCACCTTCGACGAAGTTGTGCACAGCGCCGACGACGCGTACCAACAGGCCGGTATCACCGACCCGCGCGCCGAACTGGCGATGGCCGAGGTGCACGACTGCTTCACGCCGACCGAACTCGTTCTCATGGAAGACCTGGGCTTTGCAGAGCGCGGAACCGCGTGGAAGGAAGTGCTGTCGGGCACCTACGACCTCGACGGTGAGCTGCCGGTCAACCCTGATGGTGGTCTGAAGTCGTTCGGGCACCCGATCGGCGCATCGGGCCTGCGCATGTTGTTCGAGTGCTGGACGCAGTTGCGCGGCGAGGCAGGCCCACGCCAGATCAAGAGCATCGGTGCGGGCAAGACGAAGGCGCTCACGCACAACCTCGGTGGTGCACCGGGTGCATGTGTCAGTTTCGTCAGCGTCGTTGGTACCGAACTCGACAAGTAAGGATTCAGCGCGTCGCAGCGAACGGATCGATCGACAGATCGGCGGCAGTGAAGCGACGGTGAAGTTCGGCTGCGTGTTCGATCGACACGTACCGACGCATGTAGCGAACCAACTGTGTTCGGAATTCTCGGCCGTGCCCACGGTTGGCGCACGACAGATGGGCCAGTTCATGCAGCAAGGTGTGTTGTGTCGGCGCCACGTCGGCAACGAGCACGCACCATTCCTCGGGTAGTGCGGCGGCGTGAAACCCGGGGCGCAGGTGGGCCACGTGCAGGTCGGGCGTGTCGAGGTCTTCGGCACTGCACAGTTCTTCGATCCAGGCTCGCGCCTCGGAAAGAGTCAGTGTCCGCGTCGGCATCGCCTCTTCGAATGCCGTCTCGGCGTCGTAGGTCCGACCGGCTTCGTCGAGGGTCATGCCTTCACCCGCGACCAAGCTCGCCGCGAATCCGACCGACTGACCGGCCCGGAGACGAGAAGGTCGAGCCCGCTGCGCGTCCTGCGCCGAACGCATCACGGTCGCCCACCCAACTGCCGCGACTGGCGTGCAAGTGGGGTGTCGATTCGCGCATCACGCGTTGGGCCCGTTCGGTGCGTTCGACGAGAACGAGGCCCGCACCGGGTGTTTCGCGGATGATGGTGCGGTGCTGGGCGCGCAGTTTGTGCTCGACCCCCGCGCAAAAACCGTGCCACCACGACGTGCGCCAGCGCCGGTCACCGCGGGGCATGGTTCGCAGGGCCAGTAGGTCGGCGGCGGTGAACAACATTTCGAGAGCGAAGAGATCGTCGTCGGTGCCGAAGGCGACCATCACGACAGTTTCCCTGGTGCCGATCTCCATGTCGCGGTAGTCGGCGCACGAGAGGCTCGTTGCCAGGATGTGGAACAACGTTCCGCGCCGGACGCGATACGGGCCGGTGATCGTGAAGCTCTTGCTGGTGATGCGGCCCTTGGCGCGCGAAACCACATCGGATTCCTCGATGCCGTGCTTGGCCATGAGACGATAGGCAAGCGCAAGCGCGGTCTCGGCCTCGGCTTGCGGCGTGTTCGGATGGTTCGCCCGCTCGAGAATTGCCCGAACTTTTTCGATCACGCCGCGAACCTACCGCGACGACAAGCTTGCATGGGAGAGGGAGACGACATGAAGTTCGCATTTGCAACCGCACCGCAGGTCTGCACGTGGCAGGAGGTGCTCGACGTATGGCTCGAGGCCGACAAGGTGCCCTTCTGGGAAAGCGGCTGGACGTTCGATCATTTCGAGCCGATCTTCACCGGCGATCGCTCGGGGCCGTGCATGGAGGGTTGGATCACCCTCACCGCCTTGTTGCAGGCAACAACCCGTCTGCGTGGCGGCGTGATGGTGACCGGAATGGTGTACCGACATCCGGCGGTGTTGGCGAACATGGCGGCGACGCTCGACCACACATCGGGTGGCCGTTTGGAACTTGGCGTCGGCGCGGCATGGAACGAGGACGAGTGCAATGCCTACGGCATCGAGCTTGGTTCATTGACCGAACGCTTCGATCGTTTCGCCGAGGGCCTCGAGGTCATCAAACTTCTGCTGACCCAGAAGCAGAGCTCGTTCGCCGGCAAGTACTACACGCTCACCGATGCCTACTGCGATCCGAAGCCGATCCAATCACCGATGCCTCCGGTGCTCATCGGGGGTGGTGGCCACAAGCGCACGTTGCCGCTCGTCGCGCGTTATGCCGACCACTGGAACTTCCCCGGCAACAGCGAAGACCCCTTGGGTGATCTCAACAAGTCGCTTGCTCGACTGCGCGAGTGTTGTGACGAAGTCGGCCGCGACATGTCGCAGATTCGCATCAGCACCCAACTGTGGGTGGCCCAGATGACCGATGCCCAGGCGGTTGACACGGCTCTGGCTTATGCGGATGCAGGAGTGGACCTGGGTCTCGTGAGCCTGCCGCGACCCCTCGATCCGCGCGACATTCACAGGTACGCCGAGTTGTTCGGCCCGGTCTTTGGCAACGGTCGATGAGCATCCTTTTCGTCGGTCTCGGGGCCGGTTTTCTCTCGGGAATATTCGGCGTCGGGGGTGGAATCCTCATCGTTCCGGGCCTTGTTTTTTTCGCAAAAATGGAACAGCGCAGGGCCCACGGCACATCACTTGCTGCGGTGCTTCCGATTTCGCTCGCCAGTCTCATCACCTATTGGTCGCACGACCACGTCGACTGGAGCGTTGCACTGTGGCTGGCCATCGGAGCAATCGCCGGTGCCGTGTTGGGAACCAAGTTGTTGAAGACTGCACGCCACGACGTGTTGAGCTACGGCTTCGCAGTTCTTCTCGTGGTGTCGGCGGTGCGTCTCTACTGGACGACCAGTGCCGACGGTCGCACCGATCTCAGTGTCGCTGCGGCGCTTGCCCTCGTGGTCATCGGTCTCGCGACGGGAACGCTTGCCGGTCTGCTCGGTGTGGGCGGTGGTGTCATCATGATTCCGGCGATGGTGTTGTTGCTCGGCGAGATGAATGTCATTGCAAAGGGAACCTCACTGGCGGTCATCATTCCGACTTCGATCACGGGCACGATTCGCAACCGCAAGACCGCCAACGTCGACGTGAAAGCAGCAATGGTCGTCGGTCTGTCGGGTGTCGCGTCAGCCGTTGCGGGTGGGTCGTTGGCGGCCAACATGTCCGAGTCGTTGTCGAACGGATTGTTCGCGACCCTGTTGTTGGTTGTCGCGGCGCAGATGATCTACCGCGAGCGACGTGACCGGTCGAGCAAGGCTCCGACCCAGTAACCAAGTGCGGCACTGAGACCGCCACCCATTGCGATACTGAGTGCGGCGGGATCGCCGCCCGACACAATTGCCAACGCTGCGCCGAGAATTGCAAGTCCGACGGCGAGTGCGTGTCTCCAACGTGCCATGCATGCACGGTACCTCCGTGCACCATCGGACCCGTTGTCGGAAGTTCTCCCGTACTGCGGAAGAAACTTTTGTCTTGCTATCTCAGCGTTGCGGGCCGCGAATCAAACGTCCGGGCAGTTCGCCGGTGAAGGTGTCGTTGTCAACGGTCTGTACCCCGTCGACGAATGTTGCCGCGTAGCCAACCGCACGTTGGACGAGGCGCCTGCCGTTGGCCGGAAGGTCGTAGGCCATCTGCGGCATCGTGAAGGTGAGTGCGTCGAAGTCGATGATGTTGAGATCGGCCCGTTGCCCCGGGGCGACGACGCCGCGGTCGGCCAGTCCGTACATCCGTGCCGTTTGTTGTGTCTGGCGATGGACCACGTGTTCGAGGGGCATCTTCGGTCCGCGCGTGCGGTCGCGGGTCCAGTGGGTGAGCATGAATGTGGGCATGCCACCGTCACAGATCGCGCCGCAATGTGCGCCGGCATCGCCAAGGCCCATGCGGGTGGATGGGTGCATGTGCGCTTCGTAGACGAAGGACAAATCACCGTACGCGTAGTTGAAGAACGGCATGTAAATGAGACCGCGTCCCTCGTCGCGCAACATTTGCTCGACCATCACCGTCATCTCGGTGACACCGCGGCGGCGCGCGATCTCGCGCACCGAATCACTTTCGGGCGGTTCGTAGTCGATGTTGGCCTGCGTAACGGGGAACATTTTCCAGGTGTTCTGAAGAATGACGCGCTCGAACAAGCCGCCATCGTCGGGAAGTTCCTGCGTCACCTTGCGGAAAAATTCCGGATCGCGCAGTGCGGCGACCTGTTCGGCGTGCGACGAAAAACGAACCGCGTTGAACGCAGGATGGAACAACAGCGGATGTGCACTTCCTTC
Organism: uncultured Bifidobacterium sp.; assembly: GCA_964556145.1. Taxonomy (GTDB): domain Bacteria; phylum Actinomycetota; class Acidimicrobiia; order Acidimicrobiales; family Ilumatobacteraceae; genus F1-20-MAGs119. The sequence continues at coordinate 4,720 of CAZKVD010000108.1, forward strand.
GAGACACATCAACACGCCGATGCTGCGACCCGCCACCTGTCCGACCATCGGCAGGCCGTCTTCGTGGGCCTGCGACAACAGCGACATGACGTCGCGCCACAGGTCGGGTGCGTCGTCGGGCTGACTGAAGTTCACGCTGACCGTGGCCCCGGTTTCGCGGGCCAAACGGCGCATCCAGCCCCATTCGTTGATGGGAACCTTGATGTGTTCGGGTGCGAACTGGAACACCCCGTGGCCCACGCGCCGCAGTGCATCGGCAATTCCCATCAGTTCGTCTTCGCCGGCGTGGGTGCCGGGAACCAGTTCGCCGTCACGACTGCGGTGCAGGGGAGTGCGGCTGGTGCTGAAGCCGAGCGCGCCGACCCGCAGGGCCGATTCGACCATGCGGCTCATCGCGGCGATGTCGTCGGCCGTCGCGGGTTCGTTTGCCGCACCACGTTCTCCCATCACGTAGGCGCGCAGCGATCCATGGGGGATCTGCGTTCCGAAGTCGAGAACGTGAGGAGTCGATTCGAGAACCGACAGGTACTCCTCGAACGACTCCCATCCCCACGTGATGCCCTCGGTCATCGCAGAGCCGGGAATGTCCTCGACGCCCTCCATCAACGCGATCAACCAGTCGTGCTTGTCGGCTGCCGCAGGCGCAAACCCCACGCCACAGTTGCCCATGACGACAGTAGTGACGCCGTGCCAACTGCTGGGTGTCATCCACGGGTCCCACGTGGCCTGCGCGTCGTAGTGGGTGTGAATGTCGACCCAACCGGGTGTGAGTAGACGACCATCGGCATCGATCACGCGACCCGCATGTGCCGTGCCGAGCGTTCCCGATTCACCAACTTCGGTGATGCGCCCGTTCGCAAATGCAACGTCGGCGGGTCGGGCGGGTGAACCCGTTCCATCGACAAGGTGTGCGTTGCGGATGACGGTTGT
>CAZKVD010000109.1:0-5623 GCA_964556145.1 uncultured Bifidobacterium sp.
TGCATCTTCGGTCTTCAGTCGCGCGAGGTAGTAGGTGTTGGCGATCGCAACGTCGCAGTCGCCGGCAGCGATCGCCTTCAGGATGTCGCTGTCGGAATTGATGTACAGCGGTTTGTTCTTCACCCATGATTCGACGATCGTGAGAGCCTCGTCGGCGCCACGATTGATAATCAATCCCGCGACGAGTGACTGTGTGTAGGGATGCGTGCTGGGTCGCAGGCACAGCTTGTCCGACCACTTTTCGTCGCCCAGCGCTGCGTATGTCGTCGGTGGCTCGGTGACGCGCTCGGTCGAGTACATGATCACGCGCATTCTTCGACTGAGTGCGAACCATTCGCTCTTCGTCGATCGCAGTTCTTCGGGAATTGCCGTCGTCAAGGTTTCGCTGTCGACGGGTGCCAACAAACCTGCCGCTGCGGCCAACTCGATGTTCGCCGCGTCGGCGGTCATCACAAGATCAGCCGGCGTGTTGTCGGCCTCGGCGACCAGGCGTTCGCGCAGTTCGGGGTCGGATCCGGCGGTGAATCGGACTTCGATCCCCGTTGCCTCGGTGAAGGCCTCGAAAACGGGCTCGATGCCGTAATGACGGCCCGTGTACACGGTGACTCGACGTGGTTCGGAGCCCGAGTCATTGTCGCCGCCACAAGCGGCTGCACCCGCAGCGAGGGCGATCACCGTGGACAGGCGGATGAGGCGCTGGAATCTGGGGGCTTTCGATCGCATGGGATCCTCGGAACTGCTCGAAGAAGTGTTAGGCACACCGAATATACCGAGGGCTTGTTAGGGGAACCAAACAGAAGCCGAGTTTGTGTGCTGGGCCCGTGCCTCGGGGCGAGTCGTCAGTCGCGCTGGCGCGGCCACAAGACGACAATTGCCACGAAAGCAACGATCGACATGCCGAAGAGGAAACCGTAGGCCCGACGGAACGGTGCAACCGGATCAGCAGCGTCCCCGCTGAGTGTTGCAACGACGCCTGCGACTCCGATGGCACCCGACAGGAAGCGGCCTGTATTGAAGGTGGCGTTACCGCCGGGATAGTCGTTGCGGTCGAGGTCGGCCAGTGCCGCTGCATTGAGGAACGAGAACAACAGCCCCATTCCGATGCCCGTCAGGATGAGGCCGGGGAACATGCGGCCCCAGTAGTGGGGTGTTTCGTCGGTGAAGATCATGAACCATGCGGTGGCCCCGAGCAGTGACACCGCGCCGGTTGTGAGCAGGCTGCGATAACCGAAGCGCTTGACGAGGCGGGACGAGAAGATCGCACCCGCTCCACCGAGCACCGGTGTCGGCGACATGGCAAGCCCGATTCCCCAGGCGTCGTATTTCCACAAGCCACCCAGCACGAGTGGCCACAAGAGCCACACCGCCATGCCCACCATCGACACCGAGATGTTCGCGATGTTTGCCACCCGAAACGTGGGAATTCGAAACAGTTTGATCGGTACGAACGGACGGGGATGTGTGCCGGATCGCTTGATCACGAAGGGAACCAAGAGAACCGCGACGGCAAAGGCCGAGAGTGTCTTCCAGTTGGTCCAGCCCCACGTGTTGCCCTCGACGAGGCCAAGTGAAGTGAGGCCCGTGGCGAGCGTTCCTGCAACCATTCCAACGATGTCCGGCAGCCCGGCACCCGCTGTCGTGGCGGCGGCGAGCTGACCGCCCTTGGCCAACATCGATGTCAGAACCAGGGTGATGATCATCAACCCAAGCGGTACGGCAAAAACGAGTCGCCACTGGCCGCCCGTGATCAATGCGCTGCTGATGATCGGTGCGGTGGTCGAACCGATGGGGAATGCGCCCGTCCATACGCCCATGGCGAATGCGCGACGACTCTCGGGCCAACCAACGAGCGCGACTGCAACCGATGACGGAACAACAAGCGCGCCGCCGACGCCCTGGAGTGCTCGACCGGCGATCAAAACTGCGACGTTGGGTGCGAGCACGCAAACGATGGAGGCGACGGCGAAGATCGCCCCGCCGATTTGGAATGTCCGCAACGTGCCGAGGCGTGCCGTGGCGGCACCACCGAGCATGGTCAGTGCAGCGATGACGATCGAATACCCCGACAGGGCCCATGACAGCGACGCAAGACTCGCATCGAAGTCCTGCTTGATCAGTGGGATCGCGAGATTCGTTCCCGTCACGGCAAAGGGGAGCGCCGCCATACCGAGCATCGATGTCGCGAGACCGATCTTGGCGATGCGAGGCAACGCCGTGTCGATGTGGGCCTCGGGCCCTGTTGCGTTGTCCCCCGACACGCCGCCCAGTCTGACAGGTCCGCAAAGCAGCGAACGTGGCGAAGACATTCGACAGTATTTAGTTGCGAGCGCAAATAACTGCTGTTACCGTGCGCCCCCATGTACGAACTCAGCCACGAAGCACAGGAACTCCTTTTCAGCCAGGCACGCACTGCCAACACGTTCTCGTCCGAGCCGGTCAGTGATGCGCAGGTCGAGGCCCTCTACGAACTGGCCAAGTGGGGCCCGACAAGCATGAACACCCAGCCATTGCGGCTCGTGCTGGCGCGCAGTGCGGATGCAAAGGCAAAGGTGATGGCGCATCTCTTCGACGGCAACAAGCCCAAGGCCGAAATGGCACCGCTGGTCGCAGTTGTCGCTGCCGACCTGCAATTCCACGAAACGTTGCCCGAAGTGTTCCCCGTGTATCCGGGGGCAAAGGACCTGTTCGCAGACGAGGCCTACCGCACGCAGTTCGCGATCTCGCAGGCATGGCTGCAGGCCGGCTACTTCATTGTCGGAGTTCGCGCACTTGGTCTTGCTGCCGGGCCGATGCTGGGCGTGAACACCGCCGGAATCGACGCGGACCTGCTCGCCGGGACCAATCTGCGCACGATCATGGTGATGAACATCGGCAAGCCGGGCGACAATCCGTGGTTCGACCGACTGCCGCGCCTCGATTACAAGCGAGCCGTCACGACGCTGTAGTTCAGAACAGTTCGCGGGCGAGGGCAGCGAAGCTTGCCTCGGTGAAGGGGCTGACTTCGATGCGGTCGACACCCGCGTCGGCGAGTTTCATCATCGACTCCGCAACCTTCCCCGGTGCGCCGTAGAAGCCGCCGAGAAAAGAATCGCCGAGCAGTGATGCGACGCCCTTCGTGCGATCGTCGTCGCCGGCCGAGCACAAGATGAACACGCTGAGTGGCACCGAAGGATTCACGTCGCGGATTTGCTTCACCAAATCGTGAAGGTGCGACTCGGGCACCGATGCCATTGCGGGCAGGTTCACGGCGCCCTCGCGTGTGATTTGCGAGATCAACTTCACTTCGACACGGTCGGCGATTGGCGCGATGTTGCGGATCGTTCGCGGACCACCGAGTGAACACACCAGCGGCGGTGCGCCTTCGGCCGGAATCGGGCCCAGGCGGGGAACGTCGATGTTGTAGTGCCTGCCTTCGAATTTGCATGCACCGTTGTCGAAGAATTGCCGCACGATGTGCGCCGCCTCGATGTAGCGCTCGGCGCGGACGGCGGGCTCGGGGTACTCGATTCCCGCTCCCAGCGCCTCGGCCTTTTCCCAGCCGGCTCCGAGGCCGGCTTCGAAGCGACCGTGCGAGATCCGCTGCATCTGCAGTGACGCCTGAGCGAATTCGACGGGAGAGCGAAAGAGGTTGTTGGCAAACGAAGTGGTGAGCTTGGCCCTGGTCGTGGCCGACGCCATTGCTGCGAGAGTCACCCAAACATGCGGATAGGTCTTGGTGGGGCTGAAGAAGTGATCGGCGCAACCAAGGATTTGCCAACCCTCGGTCTCGCGCAATTGAGCCCATTCGACGGGGTCGACTTCGGCGTCCATCAAATTGGCGATGAATTCCATCGGCTCACCCTATTCTTTCCACGTGCACCAGTTCCTCGTTGCGGCAACCGCATCGCTCGATGCCGCAATCGCCGACATCGCCGACCTTGTTTCGGTCGAGTCGCCGTCGCGGGATGTGCAGAGCGTGACGGCGAGCGCACACGCCGTGGCTGCTCTGATCCGGCGCGAAACCGGACTCGTCGCCGAACTCGTTGATTCGCCCGTCGGCCCGCACGTGCTCGTGCGACCCGCCGTGCGACCCGCCGTGATGTTCCTCGGCCACCACGACACGGTGCACCAATTGGGCACACTTGAACGCAGGCCTTTCGTCAACGACGCGGGCACGTTGCGCGGGCCCGGAGTGTTCGACATGAAGGCAGGAATCGTTCAAGCCGTGCATGCGGTTCGGATCATGCGCGAAGCGGGCATCGACCCTGCTCATGTGGCGATGTTGTTCACGGCCGACGAAGAAGTCGGGTCAAAAACAAGTCGTGGTCTCGTTGAAGAAGTCGCACGAAGCGTCGATGCGGTGCTGGTTCTCGAGCCCAGTGCCGACGGTGGAACATTGAAGACGGCCCGCAAGGGGACCGGTACGTTCGAGGTCGTCATCTCGGGGCGCGCATCGCATGCGGGACTCGAACCCGAAAAGGGAATCAACGCGCTCGTCGAACTTGCCCATCAGGTGCAGCGAATCAGTGGGTTCGGGAACCCGGCCGTCGGTACAACCGTGACGCCGACGGTTGCTTCGGCCGGTACCACCGACAACACCGTGCCCGAGCGGGCAACGATCCTGGTCGATGCGCGTGTGGTGACTCCCGAGGAAAAGCAACGCGTCGAGTCGCTGATGAATTCGCTCACTCCGGTTCTCGAGGGTGCATCGATCGCGGTGTCAGGTGGGCTCCACCGACCCCCGATGCACGAATCAATGTCGAGGAGTTTGTTCGAGGTCGCGCGCGGCGTGGCAAGTGAGATCGATGGCCGCGACATTGCCGGCATCGCGGTCGGCGGTGGGTCCGACGGCAACTTCACTGCAGCGATCGGCGTGCCCACGCTCGACGGACTGGGTGCCGTCGGCGGTGGCGCTCATGGCGAAAGTGAGCACGTCGTTGCAGACACGATCCCGTTCCGCACGGCACTCGTGGCGGGCATTGCTGCCCGCATCATCACCGACTGATCAGTCGCCGTCGGGTTGTTCGTTCGACCCGAGAGCAAGCAAGCCTCCGGCACCCAATGTGCCGGTCTTGCGGTAGACGTCGAGCTTTTCGCGGCTGTCGTCGATGTCGAGGTTGCGCATCGTCAATTGTCCGATGCGGTCGAGCGGCCCGAATGCGGCGTCCTCGACGCGCTCCATGCTGAGGCGCTCGGGCGCATACGTGAGGTGCGGGCCGCTCGTGTTGACGATCGTGTAGTCGTCGCCGCGACGAAGGCGCAGGGTGACGCTTCCGGTGACGGCACTGCCGACCCAACGCATCAACGGCTCGCGCAGCATGAGGGCCTGCGGGTCGAACCATCGGCCCTCGTAGAGGAGTCGTCCGAGTCGGCGGCCCATCGTGCGGTAGTTCTCGATCGTGTTCTCGTTGTGGATGCCGCTGATCAGTCGCTCGTAGGCGATGTGCAGTAGCGCGAGGGCCGGCGCCTCGTAGATGCCCCGGCTCTTGGCTTCGATGATGCGGTTTTCGATCTGGTCGGCCATGCCCAGACCGTGGCGACCGCCGATGGCATTTGCCTCGCGGACGAGCTCGACCGGCGACGCGAACGCGCGCCCGTTGATGCGCACGGGGCGGCCCTGTGCGAACTCGATCGTGACGTCCTC
>CAZKVD010000110.1:0-5562 GCA_964556145.1 uncultured Bifidobacterium sp.
ACCAACCAGCGTCGTCGCTACGGTCACCGTCAGAAGTACTCTGTCGTTGAAATCACGTCCATCGCGAAAGGCTGAGACATGTCGAAGACCAAAGGTGGCGGCTCTACACGTAACGGCCGCGATTCAAATGCACAGCGTCTTGGTGTCAAGGCGTTCGACGGCACGGCAATCAACGCCGGCGCGATTCTGGTTCGTCAGCGCGGTACCCGGGTGCACCCCGGCAAGAACGTCGGCATCGGCAAGGACGACACACTGTTTGCGCTTGCCGCGGGCAACGTGAAGTTTGGCGAGCGCCGCGGCCGCAAGGTTGTCGACGTTCTTCCGTCGAGCAACTAGTACTTCGGTACTTCAGCGGAAATCGATGCCGACCGGAAGGTCGGACTCTTTCCATCCCAGCAGGCTCACCGCCTGTTGAAACGCAAATCTGTCGGTCATTCCTCCGACGTATTCCACCACGGCCTTGGTGATTTCAATCGCATTGGCGTTGGCATCGATGTTGCGCGTCGCCGGACAGTCGGCGGGATGAGCCGAATAGTGGACGACAAGTGCCTGGAGCAACTTGATCACCGCCGTGGCTTGCGCCTGCGACTCGGGGCGTAGATACACCGCCTCGTAGTTGAACCGACGGAACGAGCCCAGTGCCTCGGCCATGTCGCTGGTCATCGCAACGCGCCCGGAGTCGAGCGTGGCATCGAGCATGCCGCGAATGAACGCCGAGATTTGTCCCGCGCGTGTGAGGCCACAGCGTTCGCGCACGATCGAGGGTAGGTCGTTGGCCGCAACGACACGGGCGTCGACCGCATCTTCGAAGTCGTGACACACATAGGCAATGCGGTCGGCCCACGAGACGACTTCGGCCTCGGGTGTCAAAGGGGCCGGGCGTGACCATGAATGGTTGCGGATGCCGTCGAGCGTTTCGCGGCAGAGATTGAGTGATGCCAGGGTGACGTCGGCACCCCACACCGCATGGTCGTAGCCACCTTCGATGAACGGGCTGAGTGCGTCTTCGCTGGCGTGGCCGCCGGGGCCATGTCCGCAGTCGTGGCCGAGCGCGATTGCCTCGGTGAGTGCCACGTTCAAGCCAAGAGCCCGCGCGATGGCGGTGGCAACCTGGGCGACTTCGAGTGCGTGCGTGAGGCGGGTGCGCTGATGGTCGTCGGGAAACACGAAGACCTGGGTTTTCCCTGCAAGGCGTCGAAAGGCCGCGGCATGGAGAATGCGGTCGCGGTCACGTTCGAAGCAGGTTCGGAACGGATCGGGTTCTTCGGGCTTGCTGCGTGTTCCCGCACCGATGGCACGCGTGGCATGCGGTGCGAGAAGCGTGTTTTCGTTGTCCTCGCGCTCTTCGCGACCAACGACATGGAGTGCGCCGGTGGACGCGTGCGAGTCGGAGTGGGCGAAGCGAACGTTGGCAGGCGAGTGGGTGAGGACGTGGCCCGACATGGTCGAGGCCCACAGCTCGGCACGGGACGATGAATCCGAGGAACGAGGCTGACCACTCACAAAAGAGACGATAGGTGACAGGTGTGCGCCATTAGCCTGATCATCAACATGAGTGCCTTTGTCGACGAGTGCCAACTGAACGTGCGCGCGGGCGACGGAGGAGCCGGCTGTGTCAGCTTCCGTCGCGAGGGTCCGGTCGCTTTCGGCGGCCCCAACGGGGGCGATGGTGGCAAGGGCGGCGATGTGTGGCTGGTGGCCGACCACAACGTGGCCTCTTTGCTTGCATTCCGCGACCACCCGCACCGTCGCGCCGAAGACGGAGTCAACGGCATGGGCAAGGATCTTCACGGACGCTCGGGTCGTGATCTCGAGATCAAGGTTCCCGAAGGGACCGTCGTTCGTGACATGTACTCCGACGAAGTGTTGGCCGACCTGGTTGCGCATGGCGACCGCTGGATGGTTGTCGAGGGCGGCCGCGGAGGACGCGGCAACGCGCGCTTCCTGTCGAACCGTCGACGCGCCCCGAAGTTCGCCGAGCAGGGTGAGTACGGCACCGAACGCTGGTTGAAGCTCGAACTGAAACTGATGGCCGACGTTGCCCTCGTTGGTTTCCCCAACGCAGGCAAGAGCACGTTCATCAGTTCGATTTCCGCGGCCAAGCCGAAGATCGCGAACTATCCCTTCACCACCCTCGAACCCCACCTCGGGGTCGTGCGGGTCGATGAGTCGACCGAGTTCGTCGTCGCCGACATTCCCGGCATTATCGAGGGCGCCAGCGAGGGCAGGGGATTGGGTCACCAATTCCTGCGTCACATCGAGCGTGCCCGCGCCCTGTGCGTACTCGTCGATCTGGCGCCGATGGACGGCATGCCCCCCGACGAACAAGAGCGCATTCTGCTGCGCGAACTCGAGGCCTACGATCCCGAACTCGTTGCGAGACCCCGCATTGTCGTTGGCAGCAAGCTCGACGTGGCCGACCCCGCCATTCTCGAAAAGTGGACCGGCCTCACCATGTCGGCGGTGACACGGCAGGGTGTTCGTGCAGTCGTTGGTCGCTTGGCGCAACTGGTCGCCGAGGCACGTCAGGCAGTCCCCCCGCGCGAAGCCACGGTCATTCTGCGGCCCGAGCCCGAAGGCACCTACGTCGAACGCGTTGGGGACAACGAGTTCCGCGTGCACGGTCGCAATGCCGTCAGGTCGGTGGCGCTCAACGATGTTTCCACGCCCGAAGCGCTCAATTACATCGACGAGCGCCTGAAGAAGATGGGTGTCGGTCGACTGTTGTCGCGTGCCGGCGCGCAGGACGGCGACGTGGTGTGGGTCGGTGATTTCTCGTTCGAGTACTCGGCCGAGGTGTGACGTGCGTGTTGTTGCGAAGGTAGGAACCAGCTCGGTCACCCACGCCGACGGCACACTGAACGCAGCGATGTTCATTGCCTTGGCAGATCAGATTGCCCGGTTGCGCGCTGCGGGCCACGAAGTGGTGCTGGTGTCGAGCGGTGCAGTGTCGGCGGGCGTGGCTGCACTGGGTTTGGAAACCCGTCCGGCCGATGTCGGAACCCTGCAGGCGCTCGCTGCAATCGGCCAAAGCCGCTTGATGGAGCGCTACAACGCGGTCTTCGCGCCGCACAATTTGGTGACGGCACAAATCCTGCTGGTGCCGCACGACTTCGGTGATCGTCAGCAGTACCTTCACGCCCGCCAAACAATGCTGCGCCTGTTGGAGTTGGGTGTCGTTCCAATCATCAATGAGAACGATGCGATTGCCAACGACGAGATTCGATTCGGCGACAACGACCGCATTGCGGCTCTTGTCGCCCACAGCGTCGCGGCCGATGTGCTGGTGCTGTTGACCGACCAAGAGGGTCTGTACACCGACGACCCGCGAAACAACGCCGATGCACGATTGATCAACACAGTCTCACCCGACGACGATCTGCTCAGTGTCGCTGCGGGCAGCGCCGGAACCGCGCGGGGAAGTGGCGGCATGGCATCGAAGTTGTCGGCTGCCCGCATCGCGTCATGGTCGGGAATCCGCACGGTCATCGCGCGTGCCGCGCGTGACAACGTGCTCGTCGATGCAGTCGAACCCGCAGTCACCGTGGGTACGACATTCCTCGGTCGCGACCGACAGCTGTCGGCACGCAGGTTGTGGATTGCTTTTGCCGCACAGCCCGTTGGTCGGGTGACCATCGATGCCGGCGCCGTCGCGGCAATCGAATCGCGCGGCACGTCTTTGTTGTCGCCGGGTGTGACCGATCTTGCCGGGGACTTCGCAGTCGATGACGTCATCGACATCGTCGGCTCCGACGGGAATCTGGTGGCGCGTGGTGCAACTGGCATGTCGAGCAGTGAACTTGCCACCATGCGCGGCAAGCGGTCCGCCGATCTTGCCGACGGAGCGTCGACGCTCGTCGTTCACCGCGACGAGATGGTGGTGCTCAGCGCCTTGCGGTGACCCGCCGCAGACGTTCGGTCACGGTTGCCGTTTCGGGAACCCGTAGCAATTGAAGGCCTGCCAGATACACGAGTCCGCCGGTCACGAAACTTGCGGTACTGCTTACAAGTGCACCGGATCCCGCCGTCGACCCAATGGCTCGACCGATTGCCCATGCGGCTGCGGCTGCGGCACACGCTGAAACCAACATGGGTATCAGCGAGCGCAGCAAGGTGAGTGATGCGAATTCGGGGTAGCGACGTTCGATGACGACGAGCGCAAAGATTGCGCTGACGAGATAGGCGATACCGAACGCCAGGCCGAGTCCGAGCACCCCGTGACGCCCGACGAGGACGATCGCAAGGACGATGTTGAGCGCGTTTTCGAATGCATTGATGAAGAACGGCGTGCGAGTGTCTTCATGGGCGTAGAAGCCACGCAGGACGAACAGGTAGACGGAGAATCCAACGAGACCCACGGAGAATCCAGCCAGAGCCCGCGCGGTGTTGTGTGCCGCGTCGGCGGTGAAGTTGCCGTGCTGCAGAATTGCACCGACAACGGGCCGCGCGGTGACGGCCATCAGAAGGGTGAAAGGAAGCGTGAGCAACGCAATCACTCGAACCCCGAGCGACAGGCGTCCGACGAAGGCCGCACGGTCGTTGGCGGCAGCGGCGCGGGCAAGTTCGGGTGCGAAGGTGGTGGCGATCGACACTGCAAGAAGCGCGTGGGGAAGTTGGAAGAACGTGAAGGCCTTTGTGTAGGCATCGGGTCCGCCGCTGCCCGGTTCGGCCAGGTTGCGCACGGTGACCAGTGCGATTTGATTCGTGAGGACGTAGCCGAAGGTCCACAGCGACAGGCGGGCGAGGCGACGAACCGCAGGGTGGGTGAAGTCGGGCCGCAGACTCACGGGCAGACCGGCGCGGCGCGCGACAACAAGGGCGAGGATTGCGGTGACGGCAATGCCGAGCGTCGATCCCGAACCGAGTAGCCAGCGCAGGGTTGCGTTGGTCTGGACGGTGTCAAGGGATGGCCGACCGTCGATGGCGGCCGGGATGAACGCGAGAAGCGTGATGATGACGAGGTTCGAGGCAACGGGCGCCCATGCAGCCGCTGCGAATCGATTGCGTGCATTCAGCGCAGCCGAAGCGAGTGCAGTGATGCCGTAGAAGAAGATCTGCAGCAGGAACACGCGGGCGAGCATCGTGCCGACGTCGCGGTACTGGGTGGCATCGATCCCCGGGCTCGGGTTCAGCGAAAAGAGCCTGAAGATGAGAGGCGCGCAGGCGACGGCAACCGCTGTCAACGCCGCGAGGACGACGAGGGCCGTCGAAAACACGGCGCGTTCGGCATCGGAGTCCTTTTCCCGAGCGAGTCGCGTGAAGACCGGGACGAGTGCGGCCGAAAAGACCCCACCAATCAGCAACTCGTAGAGCGAGTTGGGCGAGTTGTTCGCCCCGTCGTATGCATCGGCGAGTGCGGTTTGGCCGATGACCACGCCAAAGACCACGATTCGAGCCAGTCCCGTGACGCGCGACACCGCGGTTCCCGCAGCGACGGCGACGTTGGTGCGAAGCAGGTCGTGCGGTCGATCCATTGGTCTCGCCAGCGTACCGAACGGTAGGGTGCGGGCATGGGGAACCGCTTCGATTCAGTGCAGGCTGTGCGTGATGGCCTGAAAAAGG
>CAZKVD010000111.1:0-5537 GCA_964556145.1 uncultured Bifidobacterium sp.
CTTGATCGGCTCGGGCCAGTCGAGGCGGTCGAGATCGTCGATCAGTCGGTCGGCGTACGCAGTGATGCGCATCATCCACTGGCGCATGTTGCGCTTGAACACGGGGAAGTTGCCGATGTCGCTGCGACCCTCGGCGGTGACTTCTTCGTTCGCGAGAATCGTGCCGAGGCCGGGGCACCAGTTGACCGGTGCCTCGGTGAGATACACGAGGCGATGCGAGTCGACGATCTTGCGCTGCTCGTTGCGCGAAAGCGATGCCCATGCGCGGCCATCGGGCGTTGCGCGGGTACCCGAGGCGAATTCGGCTTCGAGCTCGGCGATGGGACGCGCCTTTTGCCTGGTCTCGTCGTACCACGAGCCGAAGATCTGGAGAAAGATCCATTGCGTCCAGCGGTAGTAGTCCTCGTCGGTGGTGCTGATGCTGCGTCGTGCATCGTGGCCAAGTCCGAGGCGGCGCAACTGACGACGCATGTTGGCGATGTTCGACTCGGTGTTGATGCGGGGGTGGATGCCGGTCGCAATGGCGTGCTGTTCGGCGGGAAGCCCGAAGCTGTCGTAACCGCGCGAGTGCAGGACGTTGTAGCCCGTCATGCGCTTGTATCGCGCGAACACGTCGGTACCGATGTAGCCCAGCGGATGGCCCACGTGGAGGCCCGCACCCGACGGATAGGGGAACATGTCAAGGACGAACAACTTGGGGCGGCCGGCGACCTTGTCGGGTTCTGCGAGCGGGCCGGCGGGGTTCGGCGCCTCGAAGGTGCCATTCGCCTCCCAGTGGTCCTGCCACTTCACCTCGATGGTGTCGGCGAAGGCGGCGTTGTACCTGAAGCGGGGTTTGTCGGCGGCCATGGCGCCCAATCGTACGGGGAACGGACGGTAGCGTGACGCCCATGTCGAGGCCGAAGAAGCGTTCCAGCAGTTCTTCGACCCATCGCTATCCGCGAGAGGCGCGCCTGAACGAGATTCTTCGCGAGGTCATCGCCGACGAACTCACCCGAATCGATGACGAGAGCCTCGAGTTCGTCACCATCACGTCGGTCGATGTCGACGCCGAACTGAACCGCGGAATCGTCTTTTTCGACTCGCTCGCGGGCGAGTCGGGCGACGAGGCGATCATCGAGATCCTCGAAGGTCACCGCCGTCGCATCCAGTCGTCGATCGGCAAGCAGGTGCGTGCGAAAAAGACACCGGTCCTCGAGTTCCGGCCCGACGAAGTGATCCGCGCTGCCGAGCGCATAGACGAGGTTCTGCGTGCCGACCGTGAACGTCGCGAACGCATGACCCGCGACGAAGCCTGATGGCAAAGCGCAGGCCCCCGGTCGTGCACGGCACGGTGGTCATCGACAAGCCCGCCGGAATGACCAGCCACGATGTCGTCGGCAAGTTGCGCAAGGCCCTGGGAGAACGACGCATCGGGCATGCCGGAACGTTGGATCCCGACGCCACCGGTGTTCTGGTGGTCGGTGTCGGTCGCGCGACGCGGCTGATGCAGTGGGTCACCGGTGCCGACAAGGACTACTCCTGCGAGGTTGTGTTGGGGGCGCGAACGTCGACCCTCGACGACTCGGGTGAAACGCTCGAGACCTTCGACATGTCGGGTGTGTCCATCGACGACGGACGTCGCGTGATCAACGAGCACCTGTTGGGCGACATCGAGCAGGTGCCGCCGATGGTTTCGGCCTTGAAGGTCGACGGCAAGCGGCTGCACGAATACGCGCGCGAGGGTGTCGAGGTTGAACGCAAGGCTCGGCCCGTGCGGGTCGACCGTTTCGAGATCGAGCCAACCGGTGACCCCGGTGTGTGGAGCATGTCGGTGACGTGTTCGTCGGGCACTTACGTTCGCACGCTTGCCGATGATCTCGGTCGCCTGCTCGGAGGCGGGGCCCACATTCGTCGGCTTCGGCGGCACCGCGTCGGCAGATTCACCGAGGCGATGTGCTCGTCGCTCGATGCTCCGGTGTTGTCGAGCGAAGAAGAAATGGTGTCGCATCTTGCGCGCGTCGACCTTGATTCCGAGACCACGGCCCGTGTGATGAACGGCGCGATGTTGCCGGCCGACGGGCTTTTCGTCGATCACGGTCCGTGGCGGGTTCATGGGGCCGGCGGTGAACTTCTGGGTGTGTATGAACACAGCGGTCGAACAGGCGATGACGGAGTTGCCCTGGTGAAGCCCGCTGTCGTGTTGACGGCAGGCGGATAGCGTTTCGTCGATGCTGGTTGTCACCGATCTGTCGAAGTCGCCGTGGCCCGGCCGCCGGGCGGTCGTGACGATTGGTGCATACGACGGCGTCCATCGGGGACATCAATCGGTCATCGCTGCAGTGCGCGCAAAGGCGGCCGCCGACGGAGCACTCAGCGTGGTCGTCACGTTCGACAAGCACCCGGCGTCGGTGGTGCGTCCCGAGTCGGCGCCTTTGCTGCTGACCGACCTCGACCAAAAACTCGAACTTCTCGAGGCAACGGGTGTCGATGCGGTTGTCGTGGCGCCCTTCGATCAGCAGCAGGCATCGGAAGAAGCCCACGAGTTCGTCGATCGCGTTCTCGTGCGTTGCCTTGCGGTCAGCCACGTTGCGGTGGGCGAGGACTTCCACTTCGGTCGCAATCGGGCCGGCGACGTAACGATGTTGCGCGAACAAGGTGCGCGTCACGATTTCACCGTTGGTCCGGTCGAACTTCTCCAGCGCAACGACGGGGTTGATGAACCCGTCAGCTCGACTGCGATCCGTCGCGCCCTGAAAGGTGGCGACGTCGCGGTGGCGTCACAGATGCTCGGTCGTTGGTTCGAGGCGCGCGGGCCGGTTGTCGACGGCGACCATCGTGGCCGCACCATCGGTTTTGCCACGGCGAACGTTCAGGTTCCCGGGTTCATCTGCCTGCCCGCCGACGGAGTGTATGCGGGTATCTACACGCGGCCCGACGGTTCACGTTGGGCGTGCGCAGTGAACCTTGGCCGTCGTCCAACCTTCTACGAGCACAGTGACACGTCACTGCTCGAGGCGCACCTCATCGACGCGTCGGTGAATCTTTACGGCGAACCTGCCCGCGTGCAGTTCACGCATTTTCTGCGCTCCGAACGCAAGTTCAACGGTCCCGACGCCCTGATTGCCCAGGTGAAGATCGATATCGATCACGCGCGCGAGTTGGTCAGTTCCTTGCCACCCGACGTTCGTCCGTAAAGCGTCGTTCGCTGTTCCAACTTGCGACCGAGTGGCGAGACCACCGCTCCGAACGAGTCTTCGCTCATCTTCTGGCCGTGTGCGGCACCCGCAGCACGCGAGATGTTTTCGTCCATCAACGTGCCGCCCAGATCGTTGCAGCCGGCCTGCAGCAACTGGCGTGCACCGTCGACGCCGATCTTCACCCAAGAAACCTGGATGTTGTCGATGAGGCCGTGGTACGCGATTCGGGCGATGGCGTGCATGAGAACCGTCTCGCGGAACGTCGGGCCACGACGTGCCTGGCGCTGCAGATAGATCGGCGAGGCCATGTGAACAAAGGGCAGGCCGACGAATTCAGTGAAGCCACCGGTCTCGCGTTGCAGATCGCGGGTGACGACCATGTGGCGGGCCCACGAGTCGATGCCTTCGATGCTGCCGAACATGATCGTGATGTTCGAACGCAGGCCGACCGAGTGCGCCACGCGATGGCACTCGAGCCATTCCTCGGTGTTGATCTTGTCAGGGCACAACACGGCACGCACCTTGTCGTCGAGAATCTCGGCGGCGGTGCCTGGCAGCGAGGCAAGGCCCGCTTCCTTCAGGCGCTTCAGATACGACTCGAGCGATTCGTCGAGACGACGCGCGCCCTCGGTGACCTCGAGTGCGGTGAATCCGTGAACGTGGATTTCGGGAACCGCGTCCTTCACGGCTTGCGCGACGTCGATGTAGTAATTGCCGTCGAAATCGGGGTGAATGCCACCTTGGAGGGTCACCTCGGTTGCGCCCATGGCGGCCGCCTCGGCGGCACGGTGCGCAATGTCGTCGAGGGTCAAGAGATACGGGGTGCCGCGAAGGTTCAGCGACAACTTGCCCTTGGCAAAGCCGCAGAAGCGGCACTTGAAGGTGCAGACGTTGGTGTAGTTGATGTTGCGGTTGTGGACCCACGTCACCGTGTCGCCAACGGCTTGCCGGCGCAGATGGTCGGCGAATTCGGCGATGGCGTTGACCTCGCGGCCACGTGCACGGAACATGCGCATGATCTGCGACTCATCGGGCAGTTCACCGCGTCCGACACCGTCGAAGATTTCGGCAAGGTCGAGCGGCGTGTTCGACGCGCCGGGCAGCAGCGTCGGGGCGGGGTTGGTCGCGCCCGAGTACCACTGCGTCGACTTGTGGCCGACCAACACGACTTCGGCGCCGTCCTTCACGACATCGGCGGCCGAGACCTTTTCCGGCCAGACCGAGCCCGGGTCGTCACGGCCGAGAAGCTCTGCATCGCAGCGGTCCTGCACGGCGAAACGCAGCGACGGTGCGAGCCATTCCTCGGGTTGGGCGACGTACTCGGGGTAGATGGTGAGACGTGGTGCGAGTTCGAAGCCACGTTCGTTGCTCGCGTGGCGCAGCAGGTCGAGTGCTGGCCACGGGCGTTCGGGGTTGACGTGATCTGCGGTCACCGGTGAAACGCCACCCCAGTCGTCGATGCCCGCGTCGAGCAAAACACCAAAATCGTCGGAGAGGTTCGGCGGGGCCTGGAGGTGAATCGAGTCGGGAAGAACCAGGCGGGCGACAGCGATCGACCACATGTATTCGTCGGGTGGGCACGGCGCGGCGTGCTGCATGCCCGTGCGTGGCTTCGGCAGGAAGTTCTGCACGATGACTTCCTGCACGTGGCCGTGACGACGGTGCGAATCGGCGATGGCCTCGAGCGCTGCGATGCGATCCTCGCGGCTCTCGCCGATTCCGACGAGGATGCCCGTGGTGAACGGAATTTTCAGTTCGCCGGCCCACTCGAGCGTGTCGAGACGACGCTGGGGAACCTTGTCGGGTGCGCCACGGTGGCATGCAAGGTCGTCACGCAGCGTCTCGACCATCATTCCCTGCGAGGGCGAGACGGCGCGCAGCATGTCGAGTTCGTCGCGGTACAGCGCGCCGGCATTCGCGTGGGGGAGGAGACCCGTTTCGTCGAGTACGAGCTTGGCCATGTCGTGGACGTAGTGGACCGTGCTGTCGTAACCGTTTGCGGCGAGCCACTTGGCGGCGATGTCGTAGCGAAGCTCGGGACGTTCGCCAAGGGTGAACAGCGCCTCATGGCAGCCATTGCGAGCACCCTCGCGGGCGATGGCAAGCACCTGATCGGCTGTGAGGTACGGGTTCTCGAGTCGAGCAGGGGGTTGGGCGAAGGTGCAGTAACCGCACGTGTCACGGCACAGCATGGTGAGGGGAATGAACACCTTCGGAGAAAAAGTGACCCGCGATCCGAAGAGCTCGTTGCGCCGCGCAGAAGCAAGCGACAACAGTTCTTCGAGCGGGGCGGACAGCAGATGGTCGTGCGACGGGCGCTGGGACGACATGTGAGAACCTCTCGTGAGGGTCGACTCG
>CAZKVD010000112.1:0-5437 GCA_964556145.1 uncultured Bifidobacterium sp.
ACTCTGATTCTTCGACGGGCCCGTCGCGCGCGACCGCGCGGCGGGCCTTCGAAGAGCGCAGGCGTCAGCGATCCCTCGCCATCGCCACGACCAGCACCCTCGTCTTCATCGGACTCGTGGTGCTGCTGATCCCGCGGATGCCCCGCTGGGACCGCGTCAAGCAGTCGTTCTTCAGCGGCGAACAATTCGCCGATTCGTTTCCGAGACTCCTTGACGCATTCGTTCTCGACTTGAAGATTTTCGCGTGGTCGGTACCGATCATTCTCGGCTTCGGAATGTTGGTGGCACTTGCCCGCGTCAGCCGCAACCCGGCCCTGTTCCCCATCCGGGCGCTGTGTGTCATCTATGTCGACTTGATGCGCGGTGTTCCGGTGTTGCTGTGGATCTACCTCATCGGCTTCGGCGTGCCGGGTCTCGGCCTCGACCGCCCGTGGAACAGCCCGCTGCTGTGGGGTTCGGTCGCCCTGTGTCTCACCTACTCCAGCTACGTGTCCGAGGTGTTCCGTTCGGGCATCGAGGGCGTTCACGAAAGCCAACGCGCAGCGGCACGTTCTCTCGGCTTGACGCACGGGCAGACCCTGCGACTGGTCGTCATCCCGCAGGCCATTCGACGCGTGATTCCACCGTTGATGAACGACCTCGTGAGTCTGCAGAAAGACGTCGCCCTGGTGTCGCTGATCGGGCCGATTGAAATTCTCCGCCAGGCCGGCATCGACAAGTCGAAGTTTGCGAACTTCACTCCTTACGTGGCCGCAGCCGTCATTTTCCTGTGCGTCACGGTGCCGCTCACCCGCACTGCCGACTGGCTGCTCGCACGCGAGCGTCGGCGTACCGGTGGAACGAGGGTCGCAGCGTGAGCCCCCACCTGTCGATCCGCAACGTTCACAAGTCGTTCGGTGCGAACGAAGTACTCCGCGGCATTTCGCTCGACGTGCCGCGCGGCAGTGTCGTCGCCTTTATCGGTGCATCGGGTTCGGGCAAGAGCACCTTGCTGCGGTGCATCAACCTCCTCGAGCCGATCGACGACGGTGAAATCCTCCTCAACGACATCGACATCTCGGCCCCGGGATTCGATGCCAACGTGGCACGCCGCGACATCGGTCTGGTTTTCCAGAGCTACAACCTGTTTCCCCACATGAACGTGTTGCGCAACATCACCCTTGCGCTGACCCATGCCGCGAACGTCACCAAGACCGACGCCGAAGCCACCGCGGTAGACCTGCTCGGCAGGTTCGGCCTGGCCGACAAGGCTCGCTCGTTTCCCGAACAGCTGTCGGGAGGCCAACAACAACGTGTCGCAATCATCCGTGCGGTTGCACTGAAACCGAGCGTCCTGCTTCTCGACGAGGTCACCGCCGCCCTCGACCCTCAGCTGGTCGGCGAGGTGCTCGATCTCATCGCCGAGCTGCGAATGTCGGGCATGACGATGCTGATGGCGACACACGAAATGTCGTTCGCGCGCGACATCGCCGACACCGTGTGCTTCCTGCACGAGGGCTCCATCCACGAGATGGGAACCCCCGAGCAAGTGCTGGACGCCCCCCGCGAGGAACGTACGAAAGCTTTTCTGGCGCGAGCCGGTCGCCGCTGACTACGACGTCGGCAACACGTAATCGGCAAAACGATCACGCAGCGTCTTTTTCGAGAACTTGCCGACACTCGTCTTCGGTACCTCGTCGATGAACACCACGTCGTCGGGCAATTGCCATTTCGCCAGTCGTGGCACCAGAAAGTCGATGACTTCTTCCTTTGAAACGGTTTCGCCGTCCTTGGGAACGATGCACGCCAAGGGCCGCTCGGCCCACTTCGGGTGGGGAACACCGATCACGGCGGCTTCCTTGATCTTCGGGTGCGCCATCAACTCGTTTTCCACGTCGACCGACGAGATCCACTCACCCCCGCTCTTGATGAGATCCTTGGTGCGGTCGACAAGGCGAACACGACCCTGCGAATCCATCGTGGCGACGTCACCGGTGCGCAACCATCCGTCGGCGGTGAAGCTCTCGCCCGCGCGAGCATCGTCGTAGTAAGTCGCAGCGATCCATGGACCCCGACACTGCAGCTCACCGCTGGTCTCGCCGTCCCAAGGCACGGGGGTCGTCGTGTCGGGCTCGACGACACGACATTCGACGCCGAAGTTGATACGTCCGACGGTGGTGCGCAGTTCGGCCTGCTCTTCGTTCGACAGCAACTTGTCGGCGGCGCTGAGCGTGCAGGTCGACGCGATCGGGCTGGTTTCGGTCATGCCCCACGCCTGGAGAATCGGCAGACCGGTCTGCTCGCGGTAGGCCTCGCTGAGCGCCTTGGGTACCGCAGAGCCACCGCACGGAATGGCCCGCAACGACGACGTGTCACGGCCCTTCAATTCGGGAAGGACACCCATCCAGATCGTGGGCACACCGGCGGCAACGGTCACCTTTTCGTTCACGATGAGATCGGCAATCGCCCTGCCCGACAGATCGGGTCCGGGCATCACGAGACTGGCACCCGATGCCACCGCCGCATGGGCCAAACCCCACGCATTTGCATGGAACATCGGCACCACGGGAAGGATGACGTCGCTCTCGCGCGCACCCAGGCTGTCGACGGTCATGGCAGCCATTGTGTGCAGGTACGTGCTGCGGTGGCTGTAGACGACACCCTTCGGATTACCCGTGGTGCCGCTGGTGTAACACATGCTCGCCGCAAGGTTTTCGTCGTCGACACGGAACTCGACCGGCTTGGCCTTGGCCAGCAATTCCTCGTAGTCGTGAACCTGAACTCCGGGAAGGACCGGCATGTCGCCGGGCGCATCGTCCATCACGACGAGGTGCTTCACACAACCGAACGTCGGGAAAAGCGGCAACAACAGGCCGAGCAGTGACTTGTCGGCGAAGATCACCTCGTCCTGCGCGTGGTTGACGATGTACGTCAACTGTTCGGGAAACAACCGGATGTTCAGCGTGTGGAGCACGCGGCCGGTGCACGGTGCGGCAAAGTACAGCTCGAGATGGCGCTGGGTGTTCCACGCGAATGTCGCGACCCGACCATCCGAGGAAATACCGAGATCGTCGAGAACTCCGCCCAACCGACGCGTGCGCTCGGCCCAGTCGCCGTAAGTGATCCGTGTACTTCCGCGAGGATTGGCCGTCATCACGGTCTTGTCGCGGTGGTACTTCTCGGCCCGATCGAAGAGATGGACGATGGTCAACGGTGTGTCCTGCATGAGTCCGCGCATGTGCGCAAGAGTAGCCAGCCCTCGGGGCGCCCCTGCGTGGTGCCCGCTTCGTCTGCGTGGGTTAGTTTTCGTCGATGCGCAAAGCGGTCCTCGGGATGACGTCGCTGCTCTTCATCGCAGGAACCCTTGGATCGAACATCGGACCTGCACTCGTCGATGAACACCCGATTCCGGTTCTCTTGATGTCATCGAGAAATCGGAACCTTTTTGGATCCGTCCCGTTCACTTCACCGGTTCCCTGGTTCATCATCGGCTTCTTTCGCATTCTGGCCGCCGGGATCGCCCTGTTCTTTGTCGGTCGCTGGTACGGCGACCGTACCGTTCGCTGGGTCGAAGAGACGGTCGGGGAAACCCCCGCCATCTACCGATGGATTGAACGTGCGGTCGACAAGGCCGGCGGCTTCGCGGTCGTTCTGATGCCCGGAAGCAACGTCGTGTGCGTGCTTCTCGGTCACCGCAAGATGACGTTCGCGAAATACCTGCCCTGCCTCGTCGTCGGAATCATCATCAAGTTGATCCTCCTGCGCATCGGTGGTGACATCTTCGAAGACCAGGTGCGATGGTTCCTGAAGGCAATCGAGCGCTACCAATGGTGGGTCGTCATCGCCCTCTTCGGCGTCTCGGCCATGCAGGCGCGCAAGCGTCGGCCTCTCGATCCCCCGACGAACGACGAAGCCGCGGAGGGCTGACTCAGAGAATCGCGTCGAGCCCGAGCGTGAGGCCCGGCGTCGATCCGATCTTCTTGCAGGCAAGCACGACCCCGGGCATGAAACTCACGCGGTCGAAGCTGTCGTGACGGATGGTGAGTGTCTGACCCGCACCGCCGAAAATGACTTCCTGGTGTGCGGTCATGCCCACCATTCGCACCGAGTGCACACGAATGCCGGCCGGACCTTCTCCCCCGCGCGCACCGGGGTACACCTCGTGCGTCGTTGGATCGGCCGCCCACTCGCTGCTTGCCGCTGCCATGCGTTGCGCAGTGGCGACTGCCGTTCCACTGGGCGCATCGGCCTTTGCGTTGTGATGGAGCTCGATGATCTCCGCCGTTTCGAAATACGGCGCCGCCTGTTCGGCAAACTTCATCATCAAGACCGCGCCGATTGCGAAGTTGGCAGCAATGAGACAGTTGGTCGACGTGAACGCACGTCGAAAGTCGGCGATGTCGTCATCGCTGAAGCCGGTGGTACCCACCACCGCATGCATGCCGTGAAGCGCCAACCACGGCAGGGTTGTTCGGGCGGCGGCAGCCACGGTGAAATCAACGACCACCGAACATTCCGCATCGGCAAGTGCCTTCAAGTCACCCGAGACAACCACGCCGTGAATCGACTCGCCGGCATGAACGGGGTCGACGGCCGCAACCAATTCCAAGTCCGGATCGGCGGCGACGGCACCACACACGGTTGCGCCCATTCGACCACCCGCACCGACAACACCGACACGAATTTTTCCCGAAAACGTCACGACCCCGACCGTAGTCGGTCGGGGTCGGAGCGTTGATTTCGTTTGTTCGCCGTGATCAGCGGTGGCGGCGGCGACCCGAATCGCGACCGGGACCGAGGTCCCCGAGCTGCTCGGACAGTTCACTTTCGAACTCGTCTTCAAAGCTGACCGACACTGCCTCACCCTCGTCGTCCGACTTCGGTGCGCGACGCTCGCCGCGGTCTTCGCGCGGTCCACGGTCGCCACGACCACCACGGTCGCCACGTCCACCGCGGTCTCCACGGTCACCTCGGCCACCGCGGTCTTCGCGGGGTCCGCGCTCGCGACGCTCTCCGCCACCATCGACCGGCAGGTTCTCGTAGCCCTCGCCAACCGGCGTGAGGCTGATCTTGCCCTTGTCGTCGATGTCATCGACGCGAACGTCGATTTCGTCGCCGAGTTGCAGCACGTCTTCGACATTGTTGATGCGCTGGCCCTTGCCCAACTTCGAGATGTGCACGAGGCCGTCACGTCCGGGAAGGATGTTGACGAATGCACCGAACTTGGTGATCGACACGACACGACCCTTGTAGATGGCGCCGAGGTCGGCCGTCGGGGGCTGGACGATGTTCATGATGCGCTCACGCGCGTCGTTCACCTTGAGCGAGTCGGGCGAACCGATGGTCACGATGCCAACGGCACCGTCATCACTGATTGCAATGTCGGCACCCGTCTCTTGCTGAATGGTGTTGATGACCTTGCCCTTGGGTCCGATGACCTCGCCCACCTTGTCGAGCG
>CAZKVD010000113.1:0-5223 GCA_964556145.1 uncultured Bifidobacterium sp.
CTCGGCGCCGACATCCGCATCGTCCACCCCGACACGCAGATGTCGGTGCGCGAAATTCACTGGGGCCTCGTTCCCGACATGACCGGCACATTGGTGCTGTCGCGACTCGCCCGGCCCGACCTTGTGAAGGAAATCGTGTTCACCGCACGGGTCTTCAGCGGCCTCGAAGCGTATGAATTGGGTCTCGCCACCCGTATCTCGGACAACCCTCGCGAGGACGCGCTGGCCATGGCGGCCGAGATTGCCGACCGCAGTCCCGATGCCGTTCGGGGTGCCAAAGCACTGATCAACCGCCTTTTCACTCAGCAGGCCGCCGAGCAATTTGCTGAGGAGCGCCGCATCATCGGCAGCCTGATCGGCAAGCCGAACCAGGTCGAAGCGGTGATGGCGAACTTCGAAAAGCGCAAAACAGCTTTCGTCGACCCCGCCTAGGCCGATAACCTGAGCGGACCGCTCGGGCCAGCGTTGTCCCCTGTGGCTACATAGTCCGGATTCGTCCGGGCATCAGCCCAGTTCTCGAAGCAGAAGCTCGCGGAGTGAAGTGTTCTCGGTGCGAATTGTCGCGAAAACCGAGTCATTACACACCGAGATCCGTTTGCGACGTGAACCCCCACGCAGAGGTGTGATGTGACAACGCAAACCGACTCCCCCTTTTATCGTCCTGCGACGGGTCTCTATGACCCGCGGTTCGAACACGACGCATGTGGTGTGTCCTTCGTTGCGAACATGAAAGGTGTCGCGAGCCACGACATCGTCGCGCGCGGTGTCGGCGCGCTGTGCAACATGGAACACCGCGGTGCAACGGGCGCCGAATCCGACACGGGTGACGGCGCGGGCATTCTGATCCAGATTCCCGACAAGTTTCTGCGCGCGGTGGCCGGTGTGGATCTTCCCGCCGCCGGTGCATACGCGTGTGGCATGGCGTTTCTTCCCGCCGGCGCGCACGATGCGGAAAAGGCGATCGAGTCGATCGAACGGATTCTCACCGAGGAAGGCCTGCGCGCGCTCGGGTGGCGCAACGTTCCGGTGAACCCCGACTGCCTCGGCAAGACTTCGCGTTCGGTGATGCCGTCATTCCGGCACCTCTTCGTTGCTGATGCATCCGGAAAGGCGAGTGGAGTCGACCTCGACCGCAAGTTGTTCGTCGCCCGCAAACGCATCGAACACGAACTGCCGGCCGAACAGCGCACGTACTTCCCGTCGCTGTCATCGCGCACCCTCGTCTACAAGGGCATGTTCACCACGCCGCAGCTCGGTGCGTTTTATCCCGACCTCGCAGATGAGCGCATCGAATCGGCTCTCGCTTTGGTGCACAGCCGCTTCAGCACGAACACCTTCCCGTCGTGGCCGTTGGCGCACCCTTATCGCTTCATCGCCCACAACGGTGAAATCAACACCGTGCAGGGCAACCGGAACTGGATGCGCACGCGCGAGTCGTTGATGCACAGCGATTATCTGCCGGGCCTCGACCGGGCATACCCCATCTGCACGCAGGGCGGGTCCGACTCGATGTCGTTCGACGAGGTTCTCGAAGTCATTCACCTGGGTGGACGGTCGCTGCCCCACGCCGTGCTGATGATGATCCCCGAAGCGTGGGAAAACAACGACCGCATGGACCCGAAGAAGCGTGCGTTCTACGCGTACCACAGCGCATTGATCGAGCCGTGGGACGGTCCGGCAAGCGTTGCATTCACCGATGGAACGGTGATCGGTGCCGTGCTCGACCGCAATGGTCTTCGTCCCAGCCGCTACTGGGTCACCGATGACGATCTCGTGGTCATGGCAAGCGAGGTCGGCGTGCTCGACATCGATCCCGCGAGAATCGTGAAGAAGGGTCGTCTGCAGCCCGGGCGCATGTTCCTCATCGACACGGCTCAGGGTCGCATCATCGACGACGACGAGGTGAAGGCCGAATTGGCGGCAGCCGCACCGTACGACGAGTGGCTTGCCGAGGGCATGGTCTCGCTCGACGAACTGCCCGAGCGCGAACACGTTGTCTACAGCCACGACAGCGTTCTGCGCCGCCAGCAGGTGTTCGGTTACACCCACGAAGAACTGAAGATCATCGTCGCACCGATGTCGAAAGCCGGCGCCGAGCCCATCGGATCGATGGGAACCGATACTCCGATCGCCGTGCTCTCGAAGCGTCCACGACTGTTGTTCGACTACTTCCAGCAACTTTTCGCGCAGGTGACGAACCCGCCACTCGACGCAATTCGCGAGGAAGTCGTGACGGCAGTCAGTCGTACCGTTGGACCCGAGGCAAACCTGCTTGCCGACGGGCCCGATGCGTGCCGCCAGCTCGAACTGCCGTTTCCGGTCATCGACAACGACGACCTCGCAAAGATCATCCACATCAATGACGACGGCAACATGCCGCACCTTGCATCCGCGGTGATCAGCGGCCTCTACAGGGTCGCCGGTGGCGGTGCAGCCCTTCGTGAGGCTCTCGATCGCGTGCGTACCGAAACCGTCGAGGCAATCGATGCGGGTGCGCGGATCATCATCCTGTCCGACCGCAACAGCGATGCGGCCAATGCGCCGATCCCGTCGTTGCTGCTCACCAGCGCGGTGCACCACCATCTGATTCGCGTGAAGAAGCGCACACTCGTCGGCCTGATCGCGGAAAGTGGCGACGCGCGCGAGGTGCACCACATGGCGCTTCTCATCGGCTTCGGTGCGGCTGCCATCAACCCGTACCTGGCGTTCGAGTCGATCGACGACATGATCCTGAACGAGGGCGGTCTCGGTCTGCACGGCTTGGGCGGAATGGATCCGGCCAAGGCACGCAAGAACTACATCAAGGCAGCGGGCAAGGGCGTGCTGAAGGTCATGTCGAAGATGGGCGTGTCGACCGTTGCGTCGTACACGGGAGCCCAGATCTTCGAGGCGATTGGTTTGTCGAACGATCTCGTCGACGAGTTCTTCACGGGCACCGTGTCGCGTCTCGGCGGCATCGGCCTCGACGAAGTAGCGGCCGAAGTGGCTGCCCGTCACGCCACGGCACACCCGGCACGTCCGGCCGAGCGCGCACACCGCAAATTGGAACTGGGCGGTGAGTACCAGTGGCGTCGCGAAGGTGAATTCCACCTGTTCAACCCCGAAACCGTCTACCGCCTGCAGCACGCCACGCGCAGCGGTCGCTACGACATCTTCAAGCAGTACACCGCGGCCATCGACGACCAGTCACGTGAACTCGCGACGCTGCGTGGCCTCTTCAAATTGAAGACGGGCACGCGACCGGCAATTGCGATCGACGAAGTCGAGCCGGTGAGCGAGATCGTCAAGCGATTCTCGACCGGTGCCATGAGCTACGGATCGATCTCGGCTGAAGCGCACGAAACACTCGCCGTTGCGATGAACCGCCTCGGTGGAAAGAGCAACACCGGCGAAGGCGGAGAGGACGCCGAGCGATTCCTGCCGTTGCCGAACGGTGACTCGAAGCGGTCGGCCATCAAGCAGGTGGCGTCGGGTCGCTTCGGCGTCACCAGCGAGTACCTCGTCAATGCCGACGACGTGCAGATCAAGATGGCGCAGGGTGCGAAGCCGGGCGAGGGTGGCCAGTTGCCCGGTCACAAGGTGTATCCGTGGATCGCAAAGACGCGCCACAGCACGCCGGGTGTCGGTCTGATCTCGCCGCCTCCTCACCACGACATCTATTCGATCGAAGACCTGAAGCAGCTCATTCACGACCTGAAGAACTCGAATCCCGCGGCGCGCGTGCACGTGAAGCTCGTTGCCGAGGTTGGAGTCGGAACCGTTGCCGCGGGTGTCAGCAAGGCAAAAGCCGATGTGGTTCTCATCTCGGGCCACGACGGCGGTACCGGTGCCTCGCCGCTGACTTCCTTGAAGCACGCAGGTGCACCGTGGGAGCTCGGCCTCGCCGAGGCGCAGCAGACCTTGATGCTGAACGGTCTGCGTGATCGCATCGTGGTGCAGGCCGACGGCCAGATGAAGACCGGCCGCGACGTGGTCATCGCCGCGTTGCTGGGCGCCGAAGAGTTTGGCTTTGCCACGGCGCCGTTGGTGGTCAGTGGTTGCATCATGATGCGCGTGTGTCACCTCGACACGTGTCCGGTCGGTGTCGCCACGCAGAATCCGGAATTGCGCAGGCGCTTCTCGGGCAAGCCCGAGTTCGTCGTCAATTTCTTCGAGTACATCGCCGAGGAAGTGCGCGAGTATCTCGCGGCGCTCGGCTTCCGCTCGATCAAGGAAGCGGTTGGCCACGTCGAAGTGATCGACGCCGTCGAGGCCATCGATCACTGGAAGGCGAGCGGTCTCGATATTTCGCCGTTGCTTGCGGTTCCGCAGAACCCGTACAGCCAGACCCTGCACCACAGTGTCGGCCAGAACCACGAGCTCGATGCGGCACTCGACAACCAACTGATCGCCGAGTGCCAGCCCGCAATCATGGATGGCAAGCCGGTCGAGGTGAAGGTGCGGATCAACAACGTGAACCGCACCGTCGGAACCATGCTCGGCAGCGAAGTCACGAAGAAGTGGGGCGGTGCGGGACTACCCGACGGAACCATCAAGATCCATTTCACGGGTTCGGCCGGGCAGTCCTTCGGTGCGTTCGTGCCGAAGGGAATCGAGATGCGCCTCGAAGGCGATGCGAACGACTACGTCGGAAAGGGTCTGTCGGGTGGACGCCTGATCGTGTATCCCGATGCCAAGTCGAAGTTCGTCGCCGAGGAGAACGTCATCGCCGGAAACGTCATTGCCTACGGAGCCACGGGCGGGGAAATCTTCCTGCGCGGCATCGTTGGCGAACGTTTCTGTGTGCGCAACTCGGGTGCAACTGCGGTTGTCGAAGGCGTGGGCGACCACGGTTGTGAGTACATGACCGGCGGTCGCGTGGTTGTGCTCGGCCCGACCGGACGCAATTTCGCGGCCGGCATGTCGGGTGGTATTGCCTACGTGTACGACCGTGACGGCGAGTTTGCGTCGCGCGTCAACTACGAACTCGTCGAGATCGAACCGCTCGACGACGAGGATCTTGCATGGTTGAAGGCAACCATCGAGGCCCACAAGAGCCACACCGGTTCGGCGGTGGCCGAGCGTCTGTTGAACGGCTGGAACGTCGAGATCTCGAAGATCCGCAAGGTCATGCCACGCGACTACCGCGGGGTGCTGAACGTCATCGCCAAGGCAAAGGCCGACGGCCTGAACGAGGAACAAACCAACGAACGAGTGATGGAGGCCGCCCGTGGGTGAGGCAAC
>CAZKVD010000114.1:0-5107 GCA_964556145.1 uncultured Bifidobacterium sp.
ACGCCCACCCGTTGCCGCGTTAACGGTGAGGCACTGCTGGGCGAGCATCATCGGATGACGCGGGTACGTGGGCACCACTGCAGTACCGAGTTCGATACGCGGAACCTCGCGCCCGATCAGCGCGAGAAGAGTCAACGCGTCGTGGGCGAAGATCTGCGGCATCCAGTAACTGGAGAATCCGTCACGCTCGGCCTGCTTGGCCTCGGCCACAACCTGATCAACCGTGCCCGACTGGGCGGCACCCCCGAATAGCCCAATTTTCATGGGCGCAACGTATCAGCCCTGAGCTGTGGTCGGAGGCACAACGGTCGAAGGCGAACCCGGCACGGTCGATTGCACGACGACTGAAGTCGTCGTTTCCGGCACTACGGACAGCTGAACACTCGTTGTCGTTGATGCGATCGTTGTTGTTGTTGTGAATTCGAATCCATCGTCAACTTCGGCAATCTCGACCTGAATGTTGACAGTCGGGCAGCCGCCCGACATGTCGATGTAGGCGGGCTGGGCCCGAACGATCTTCGCCCGCGGACTCATCGCCAGTTCCATTCCGCGCGTCAACGACAGCGTCGCCCAGCCCTGACCCCAGGTCGCGATTGCCTGGTCGGCGTCGTAGAGCGACATCCCAACGAATTCGGGAAATGGATCTGTTGGGAACCGTCGGCGGCCCATCGAATCGAATCCCAACTCGACACAAGCCAGACGTTGCGGTCGATCCATCATCGCCGCGAAGTCGAATTCGTTGCCGACGGCACTCAACGACAACGCAACGATCACGAGCCCGGGAATCACACGCAAAATTGCCGGCAGGCGCTTTTCCATGCGGCCCGCCCACACCGAACCAACGATTGCGGCAATCAACACCACCCAACCGAACAACAAGTTGTCGCCGACCCGCACCATGACCCGCCCTGCACCCCATGCTGGGTCAGCGGACGTGATCACGCCGATCAACAGGGTCGCGGCAGCAGCACGCACCAGCCACCACATCGGAAGGAGACCTCGCAGCGCATGCTTCACTGCAGCGACACGTTCGGCGATTTTCAACTTGTTGACGTCGACACTTGCGGGAACCGCGAGCCCCGCAGCCGACAGAAGTTCGGAGACGTACGTTTCGACGTCAGGCAACGGAGTTCCGTCAGCAACCGAAGCGGCAACGTTTGCTTCGAGGCCATCCGTCAGATCAGCAACCTGTTCGACGGACAAATGACCGAGCGCGCGACGGACCCGTTCGGCGAAGATTGCGATTTCGGGAGACACCATGAGGGTCAGTCCTTTCCGGTCGATTCGATGAGCGATGTCACGGCTTGCGAGAAGTCGCGCCAGACAGCGGCTTGGTTGGCGAGATGGGTGCGGCCCACCGGGGTGAGTGCGTAGTACTTGCGGTGGGGACCTTCGTCGGACGGCACGACGTAGCTGGACAGACACCCGTCGGCGAAGAGTCGGCGAAGGGTTCCGTACACAGAGGCTTCGGCGACTTCGGTCAGGCCGCCGTCGCGCAACCGGCGGACCACGTCGTAGCCGTAGCCGTCTTCGGTGGCGAGAACCGCGAGGACCGCCAGGTCAAGCACACCCTTCAGCAACTGCGTTGAGTCGGTTGGCGTGGCCACCGAGCCACTATAACGGATTGCAGAGTACCATGCGATTCATGGTTATTTGTTGAAGTTTATGCGGATACCCTTCAACAAATGAAGGCGGCGGCAACCACCCAGATCACGTGGCGCGGTCGTCGCATCGACGCAACGTTGCCTCACCGTCTGGCCAGACAAACACTCGAACTTCGCCCCACTGTCGATACGTCGTGCAAGTCGGCTACATCACGTTTGGTACTGGCGGCCGAGGTGGTTCCACCGGACTTCGCGACACTCGCACATCTGATGGCGCGCAACGAAGCGCTCGCCTCGTCGTACATCGAAGGAATCGGCGCGCCGACGCTCGACATAGTTCTGCCCGACCCATCCCCGATTGCACGGTCGCTGAATGACGCGATTGCCACGGTGCAACACGTGCGTGATGCAGCCGACACCGACGTGTCAGTGGAAGTGTTGTGCGACTGGCATGCACGCGTGATGCGATCGACAACCTTGCCCCGCGAACATCACGGTCGCCTGCGTACCGAGCAGGGTTGGATTGGAGGATCGAGCCCCCTCGACGCAGCACTCGTAACGCCGCCGGCGACCAAAATCCCTTTGCTTGTCGATGATCTCATCGACTTCGCCAATCGTACTGATCTCGACCCGATTCTGCAGGCGGCCGTCGCTCACGCACAGTTCGAGTTGATCCACCCGTTCGCCGATGGCAACGGTCGTATCGGACGAATGCTCGTCGATTGGATCCTTGCCCGACGTCTGCGGCTCGTTGCTCCGCCCAGCGTCAGCAACGTCATCGCGGGTGACGTGGGCGGATATCTGTCGGGCCTCACTCTGTTTCGATTGGGGGATCTCGATGCGTGGGTGTCGTGGTTTGCGGAAGTTGTCACCCGCGCGTCACAACGGCAACTCACCCTTGTTCAAGCCATCGATGAGCTTCGCGCCAAGTGGCGCGTTCGTCTTTTGGCTCGAAGCGACTCATGCGCATGGCCGATACTCGGGCTTTTGACGCAACGGTTGGTGCTCGACGCAAGGTCGGTTGCCGAAGAATTCGGAGTGTCGCTGAGGGCCGCGCTGAGTGGACTCGAGTCGTTGACTGCTGCAGGAATTCTCGAGGAGCACTCGCGCCCGGTGGGCAAGGGTCGGCCGACCCGGCTGTTTGTGGCGCCGGAACTGCTCGCGTTGATCGACGTCGGTTGATGCGTCGTCGCCTGAACCTCAGGACAGGCTGACGAGGTCGAGCCACGACTGGTTGAAGTAGTCGACTTCGCCGTCGGGCAGCAACAGCACCTTGGTGGGTTCGAGGCGTTCGACGAACTCGGTGTCGTGACTGACGAAGATGATCGCGCCCTTCCATGTGCTGAGCGCTTCGGCGATGGCTTCGCGGCTTGCGGGGTCGAGGTTGTTGGTTGGTTCGTCGAGGAGCAGCAAGTTGTTGCGGCCGACCATCAACATCGCAAGTGCAAGCTTGGTCTTTTCCCCGCCCGAGAGCGTTCCCGACTCTTGGAAGACCTTGTTCGATGACAGGCCGAACATACCGAGGTAACCGCGCAATTGCGTCTCGGTGAGGTTCAGGTGCGCCGGTGCTTCCTTGCGCATGTGATCGATGAGGTTGGCGTAGGGGTCGAGGTTGTCGTGCTCCTGTGCGTAGTAGCCCATCTGCACGTTGTGACCGAATGCGAAATCGCCGATGCTGGCTTGGGTTTCACCGGCGAGGATGCGCAGCATGCTGGTTTTCCCCGCGCCGTTCAGGCCGAGAACCAGAAGTCGCTCTCCCCTGCCGAGGTCGAAAGAAACGTCTTCGAAGATCGCCGGCCCGCCGTAGGCCTTCGACAAATGATCGACGCGAATGACGGTTTCACCCGCTGCGGGCGGGTCGGGAAACTTGACCTTGAGCACCCGGTCCTTGGTGACCGCCTTGGTGCGATTTGCCTCCATGCGATCGATGCGCTTTTCGATGCTGTGTGCCATCGATGCCTTGGTCGCTTTTGCACCGAAGCGGTCGACGAGCGTCTGCAAACGGTCGATTTCCTTCGACTCGAGGGTTGCCTTGCGGGCCAGACGCTTTTCGTCCTCGGCGCGAGCCGACTTGTACTGCGAATAGGTGCCCTTGTACTCGACCAGGTTGCCCAGATCATCCTCACCCGGACGGTCGAGGTGCAGAACGCGCGTGATCGCCTCGTCGAGTAGCTCGAGGTCGTGGCTGATCACCAACAACGCACCGCGGTACTGGCGCAGGAAGTTGAGCAACCACGTCTTTGCATCGATGTCGAGGTGGTTGGTGGGTTCGTCGAGCAACAAGAGATCACTACCGGCGAAGAGGATCTTCGCGAGTTCGACCCGCCGACGCTCGCCACCCGACAGCACGCTGAGTTGCAGGTCGAGCCGATCGGCACGCAGGCCGAGGCCGGCGGCGATGGAACGTGCTTCACTTTCGGCCGCGTAGCCACCTTGGGATGAGAACAGATCCTGCGCTTTCGTGTATTTGGTGATGTTCGCTTCGCTTGCGTTTTCTTCCATCGCGATGCGCAGCTTCTCGATGCGGGTCAACTGTTCGTCGATGTTTCGGCCGGCAAGGATGTGCGTGATCGCCATGCGGCCGTCGAATTCACCGGCCTGACGCGGGTCCTGCGACAGGTAGCCGAAACCGCCCTTGCACATCACCGAGCCACCGGCTGGTTCAAGGTCACCCCCGAGCGTCTTGAAGAACGTGGTTTTTCCCGCGCCATTTCGACCAACGAGACCCACTTTGTCCTTCGGCATGATCGTGAACGAGGCGCCCTCGACGATCGTCTTGCCACCCACCTCGACGGTGAGCGAATTGACCTGCAGCATCAGCCGGCCGACGAACTGGGCGCGACTGCCGCCGTCGTCTGCGGCGCTGCCGTGGTTTGCGGGGCCGTCGTCGTGGCGGGTGGCAGCGTCGTCGCTGCGGGAGCCGCAACTGTGGTCAGGGCGGCCACGGTGGTGCCGGGAGTCAGGGTTGTGGCCGATGCGGCGGGCAACGTCGTCGTGGAATCGTCGGCCGTGCTCGACGGCGGCACCGTGGTGTCGTCTTTGCCCGGCATGACATCGGGCAGAACGCGGCTGTCGTCCTGGAAGTAAACCTTCATGCAATCGCCCGGTGACGATGGTGCAATACCCGCAGCACGTGCGATTGCAGTTGCAAGAACAACGCGACCCTTGGGTGTCGGGTGGATGCGATCGCCACTGAGGACCGACGGTGATTTCGAGATTGTTGCCCAGTCGAGCAGGCTCACGTTCGGGTAGCGATCAACGATTTCGTCGATGACTGCATTGACTTCCTTTTGAGGCGCGCGGAAGACGGTGGTGTTGGCAAGGACAACCGGAAGGTCGCCAATGCGATCGAGAATCTTCTCGAGCGTGTCGCGGTAACGATCCTGGCTACCGCCGTAGTTGGTGCCGAGTTCGATGACAACCGCGTCCCAACCCTCGCTCCACCGCTTGTCGAGAACATCGAGACCGAACTCGACGAACTGGCCCGCCTCGGCTTCGAGAGC